>NZ_CDWRCK010000077.1:0-16515 GCF_977927595.1 Frankia sp. CcWB3 | reverse complement strand
GGCCCGGGGGGGTCGGGCCGCCGGGCGGCCGGGGACCGTTCGCGGAGACCGTCGGCGGGCTCGGCACGGGAACGTCCCCGGTGGCCGCGAGTGCATCGGCCACCCCGCGCAGCAGGGCCAGGATGTCGGCCGATACGATCACCTTGCTGTGGTCCAGGCCGACGAGGAGGCCCACCAGCCGACCGTCCGCGCGGACCACCGGCATCGTGACATGACTGCGTATCCCGAGCTGGCGGTATTCGGCCGTGTCGGATCCGGCGTGCGTCGGGCCGAGACCGGACGCCGTGGCGGGCGTGCCGTCGAGCACGCGGGCGACCAGGCTGTCCCCCCGGGGGTAGTGCGTTCCCTCGTCGAGACCAGCGGAGGGACCTGTCACCCGGAGATAGCTCGCGGTCGTCGTCGATACCATGACGAAACAGGCCGTCTCCATCCGGTGAAGGGCGCTGGCGGCCCGCAGCGCGGCATCGACGGTGCTCCACGCCTGTTCTGAAGGTGCTGACGACACAGGCCGAACTCTCCCACAAACTTCACGGGCAGTGACGGACACCGTCCCACGAGCCGGCCGCGTGTGCAGTGGGAAGGTAAGAACTCCCGAGATGTCGTTGCTCTACGTATCCGTTATGCGGCAGAAGTGACCTTCTCTGTGACTTGGCGAAGGCTTGGGTTCGTCATCACAGTGCCATCGGGAAAGAGCACGGTCGGTACGGTCGCGTTCCCGTTGTTCGCATCGCGGACACGTTGCTCTGCTGTCGGGTCCTGCTCGATATCAACGGTCGTGTACTCGACGCCGGCATGGTCGAGTTGGCGCTTCAGCCGAACACAGTAGCCACACCAGGAAGTCGTGTAGATCGTGAGCACGAAAGGGCCTCCAAGCCGCTGGTGACACAACGGTTCATGTAACCCCACCGCGGCGCCGTCGGTTCCCGCCGCGCGGCGGGGACTACCGTATCGGATGATGTCCGGACCGCCTGCCCTCGCCGCCCAGGCCGCCCGTGTGCGGTCGGGCAACGATCTGCTCGCCGCGCTCGATCCCGAACAGCGGGTCGCGGCCGGAGCTCCGCTCGGACCGGTCTGCATCCTCGCCGGCGCCGGTACGGGTAAGACGCGCACCATCACCCATCGAGTCGCGCACATGGTCGCTCAGGGGGGGGTCGGGCCGGGTCAGATCCTGGCGGTGACCTTCACAGCCAGGGCCGCGGGAGAGCTGCGCGGCCGGTTGCGGGCCATGGGTGTTGATGGAGTGCAGGCCAGGACGTTCCATTCCGCGGCTCTCAAGCAACTGTTGTACTTCTGGCCGCCGGTCGCCGGGGTCGCGCTGCCCAGGGTGGAGAAGAGCAAGATCCCGTACGTGGTGCGGGCGGCCGCCCGCCTGCACCTGCGGCCGGACCGGGCCGAGCTGCGCGACCTCACCTCGGAGGTCGAGTGGGCGAAGGCGACGCTTGTGGGCCCGGCGGACTACGCCCGGATGGCGGCGGCGAGCGGGCGGGAGACCGTCACCCCCCCCGAGACGGTCGCCCGGCTCTACGCCGCGTACGAGGAGGTCAAGCGCGACGCCGGTGTGATCGACATGGAGGATCTGCTGCTGCTGACCGCGGCGATGATCGAGGAGCACAGCTGGGTCGCGGCCGAGGTCAGGGCCAGATACCGCCATTTCGTCGTTGACGAGTATCAGGATGTCAACGACCTGCAACAGCGTGTCCTCGACGCCTGGCTGGGGGAGCGCGACAGCCTCTGTGTCGTCGGGGACCCCCATCAGACGATCTATTCGTTCACCGGGGCGTCGCCCGAGCACCTGCTCGGGTTCCCGCGCCGGTTCCCGGACGCGGCCGTGGTGCGTCTGATCCGGGACTACCGGTCCACCCTCCAGGTGGTCGAACTCGCGAACACCCTGATGCGGGCGGCCCCGGCGGCCCGCCTCATCGCTGCCCGCCCGGAGGGTCCCGCCCCGGTGTGGCTGGAGTGCGACAGCGAGCCGGCGGAAGCCGCCGCGGTGGCGTCCCGGATCCGCCGGCTGCTCGACCAGGGCGTGCCGGCGAGTGAGATCGCCGTGCTGTATCGCACGAATGCCCAGTCCGAGGCGTATGAGGCGGCGATCGGCGGGGCCGGCATCGCTTACCTGCTCCGGGGCGGGGAGAAGTTCTTCGAGCGGAGCGAGGTCGTCGCAGCCATGCGGTTGCTGCGGGCCGCGGTGCGCTCTGCCGACACCGACCGCCCGGAGGGACTCACGGCCGTCGTCGCCGACATCCTCGCGGCGCTCGGCTGGCGGGCGGACCAGCCGACGGTGGGCTCGGGCGCCGAGCGGGAACAATGGGAGAACCTCGCCGCGCTGCACCGGCTGGCCGGCGATCTCGCCGCCCGTTCGCCCGAGGCCGACCTTGAGGCCTTCGTCGCCGAGCTCGGCGACCGCGCGACCCACGAGCATCAGCCGACGGTGCAGGGGGTGACCCTGTCGACCTTGCACACCGCCAAGGGCCTGGAATGGGATGCGGTGTTCCTCGTCGGGCTGACCGAGGGCACGCTTCCCCTCGTCCATGCCAGGACCGCCGAGCAGATCGCCGAGGAACGTCGCCTGCTCTACGTCGGGGTGACCAGGGCCCGCAGGCACCTTGTCCTGTCCTGGGCGCTGTCCCGGGCAGAGGGCGGCCGGCGGTCGCGGCGGCCGTCCCGGTTCCTCGACGATCTGCGCCCGATGCGCCGGGAGCCCGCGGCCGGCGTCCGCCACGGGGGGCGAGGCGAGGGCACGAGGCCCGTGGCTGGGGCGGAGGAGGCCAGCCCGGGTCGGTCCCGGAGCAGATCGGCGGTGCGGTGCCGGACGTGCGGCCGGTCGTTGACGGGTGTGCATGCGCGGGTCGGACGCTGCGAGGGCTGCCCCGGCGACGTCGACGCCGCGCTGTTCGAGCGCCTGCGGGCGTGGCGTTCGGCGCGGGCGAAGGAACAGGGGGCACCGGCCTTCGTCGTCTTCACCGACGCCACGCTGCAGGCGATCGCCGAGAGCCGGCCGAGCACGGTGGCCGAGCTCGTGCGGCTGCCCGGCATCGGACAGGCCAAACTCGACCGTTACGGGGAGGACGTACTCGCCCTCGTCTCGGGGCGCACGCCGCCGCCGGTCGGGTCGCCGCCGGTGGCGGAGTCATTGGAGCCCGGCACGCCGCCCGACGCTTCGTAACTGGAAGTGTCCGCGGCGCGACACAGAAAATATGTTGTGGTTCGCGCGGCGAGCTTCTACCGTTACCGAGGACGCCTGAAGCAGGCATGTGGAGTGACACCCGTCGGCACCCACGGACTCCGGCACCCACGGACTCCCGAGCCCACAGAGAAGGAGGTGATTTCGTCGTGTTCAGCATTGTGATGGACAGAGCTGTCGCCGAGATCACCCGTCCGTGGGAGAACCGGCACGGCGCGGCCTTCATGAATGCCGTCGTCGGTGCCGTCATTGGTGCGCTCGCCGACCGTGGTACGTCCGCCGCCGTCCTCACGGTCCAAGCCGATGATCTGTCGGCCCAGGAGTCCGCGTTCCCGAACCCGGCGGGGAGCGTGGCGTCGGCGTCCGGCTATGCACACCGTCACCTCACCTTCCGGGGATCCGCCCACGATCCGCTCCTGGACTAGCGCCGACTGGAGCCGAGTCCGAGGCCGCGGATCCCGATGGGGACCGCGGCCTTTGTCGTTTCGCTTCCTTCATCCCACCCGAAGACCAACCTGTCTCGGAGGTGACACCGGTGTTCGACCCCTCGGTCGTTTCCCGGATCGAGCGGGATCGTCTCGTCCTGCCCTGCTGGGACGTAGATCCTGACATGTTCTTCGCTGAGTCCCCGGCGGACGTGGAGACCGCCAAGGCCGTCTGCCGAACCTGCCCTATCCGGGCGGCGTGCCTGTCCGCCGCGCTCGACTGTGCCGAGCCCTGGGGAGTGTGGGGTGGCGAGCTGCTGGTGACCGGTAGCGTCGTCCCGCGCAAGCGGCCCCGCGGCCGTCCGCGCAAGGAGCGCAAGGAAGAAGAGGTCGCCGCCTGAGCCCTCCGTGCCACCCGTTGATCACATGGGGGCGGCGGTGGCATCGCCGCACCAGCACGGGCGGGACACCGGATCGTCGGTGTCCCGCCCACCGGTGTTGCCGCGCTTTTTCTTCCGGTGGTGCCCGCGGCCCCGGTACTGTTCCGGCGTGCCCAGCAGCGAGCGTGTCTACCCGGTGTCCACAGGTGCGGGTCCGGCCGGAGCGCCGGGACTGACCGCATCCGACGATCTTTCTCTGGCCGTTGCCGTCCTCACCAGTCCCGAGCTGGCCGCGATCGTGGATCTCGTGGCCTGGGTCGATTCCGGCTGGCTCTACGTGGCGAACGCGATCGGTTCGTCGCGGTTGCCGGTGGCCGATCCGGACGGTCCCCGGGAGCTCCGCTTCGGGCGTGACCCGCTCGGGTCGGAGGATCCGATGCACGGCGTGCCGCTCGCGGCGGCGCTCGCCGACCCGTCACCACCGAACGAGCGCAACTCCTACCCGTTCGCCGGACGGCGACTGCTGTCCGCCTTCGCCGATCCCAGCCGTTCACCCGATCTGATCGTCGTACACACCCCCCGGCACTACTGGCCCGACCGCGGCGGCCACCTGGGTGAGCACGGATCGTTGGATGCCGGCCAGTCCCGGGCTCCGCTGATCCTGTCCGGCGCGGGCGTGCGGGCCCGGGGCCCGCGGGCCGGCGCGGCGCGGGTCATCGACATCGGACCCACCCTCGCGGCCCTCGCCGGCGTGACCATGGCGGATGTGGAGGGGACGCCGCTCACCGATCTGGTGGGCCCAGGGGCCCGGTACGTCGTCGGCCTGCTCTGGGACGGGGCAAACAGCAATGACGTCCTGCACCTCGCGCACACCGGCGAGCTGCCGGGGGTCGCGCGTCTGCTCGCCACCGGGACGGCCCTGACCGGTGGCGCGATCGCCGAGTTCCCCAGCGTCACGTTGACCAACCACACCTCCGCGCTCACCGGAGTCGGGCCGGGCCGGCACGGCATCCTGCACAACGTGTACTTCGACCGGGCGACCGGCGAGCAGGTCATCGTCAACGACGTGCGGACCTGGCATTCCGCGTGCGATCAGCTTCGGGACGGGGTGGAGACGCTGTTCGAGGCCCTCGTGCGCGACCGGCCCGGGGCGACCAGCGCCTGCGTGAACGAACCGGTCGACCGGGGTGCGGACTACTCGACCTTCGGGCTCGTGCGGGCCGCCGGTAACCACGGCGGGGCCGGCGATATGGGGGACTACCTGCCTCCGGCCGACGGCGACCCGCACGCCACCGCCCACTGGGTAGGGGAGAGCGCCGACTATGCCTGGTCCACCCGGGTGGACGCGCTCGGCCTCGCGCAGGTCCAGCAGCTCTGGGCGGCGGACGCGGTGCCCCCGGACCTGATGTGGTGGAACACCACCATTACCGACACCGGGCATCACGGGGGCGGGCCCGTACTCCGAGCAGGCCCGCGCCGCGCTGCGGGACGCGGACGCCCGGTTGTGCGCCTTCCTCGACCTGCTCGCCGAGCGGGATCTGCTGGCCGAGACCGCGATCCTGCTGACCGCCGACCACGGTTCGGAGGCGGCGGATCCCACCTGCCAGGGCGGCTGGGGGGCTGCGCTGCGCGCCGCCGGGGTGCGTTTCCGGGACGAGGGATACGGTTTCCTGTATCTCGGCGTCGACATCGTTGACATCGTCGAGCAGCCGGGGGGCTGACCCGTCGGGCCAGGCCCGTCAATAAGCGTCGGTCACGGTTGCGGGGTCGGAGAAGACTCCTCGTCCGGTGCCCGGCGCGGGGCGGCCTTGCGGCCTGACCGGGGTCGAGCCGCGGTGGAGCGGTTCGCCGGGGTGGAAGGCCGGCTCGGTTCGGCCGGCTCGGCCTGCATGGGCAGCGCCGCGGGGGTGGTGGCCCGGTCGGCCGCCGCCGCAGTGTCGGCCGCCGACCTCCAGACCTCGTCCTGGACGAGGAGAGCGGGCAGGGGACGACCGGGCCGGTTGGCGTCCTCGGCCGCGCGGGCGGTCGCCGTCCCCGGTTCGGCGAACCCGGGTTGCCAGCGATCCATCTCGTCCCGGAAGCGGCCGGTGCTGCCCAGTTGGCACAGGATGCCGATCGCGCCGAGTGTCACCCGGTGGATGAGCAGGTACGACGGCGGCAGATTGAGCTGGCGACCGAGCTGTGCCGTCGCCGACCGCCAGTCTCCGAACCTGGCGGCCTCCTTGCGCAGCCAGCCTCGGGAGAAGGTGAACTCCTCCACCGCGATCGGCTCCAGCACCGGGGCCAGATAATCCAGCAGGTCCTCGGCTCGGATTTCGGCCGACGGCGGGATGAAGCCCTCACAGCGTAGTCCCTGCTCGACGGCGTCGGCGTCCCCGGCCAGGGTCTGTCGAGCCAGCCGGCCGATCGGCGCCGGCAGGCCGTCCGGCAGGCGGTTCACGGCACCGAAGTCCAGGACGCCGAGCCGCCCGTCGGACAGCAGACGGAAGTTGCCGGGATGCGGATCCGCGTGCAGCAGACCGGCGCGACCCGGGCAGGAATAGAGAAACCGCACGAGCAGCAGGCCGGCGGCGTCGCGCTGCTCCGGGGTACCGTCCGCGATGATGACGGACAGGGGGATTCCCTCGATCCACTCGCTCACGAGCACCCGGCCGGAACCGGCCAGCGGCCAGGGGATGACGACGTCCGGGTCGTCTGCGTACGCCTCGGCGAAGGCCCCCTGCCAGGCGGCCTCCAACCGATAGTCGAGCTCCTCGGCGATCCGGGCCTTGAGCTCCTCGACCAGCGGCTTGATGTCCAGCCCGGGAGTGACCGCGCCGAACAGCCGAGCGGCCCGGCCGAGCTGGGTGAGATCGGCGAGCAGAGCGGGACCCGCTCCCGGATACTGCACCTTTACCGCGACGGCCCGGCCGTCGGCCCAGACCGCCCGATGCACCTGGCCGATGCTGGCTGCCGCCGCCGGAACGTCGTCGAAGCTTGTGAACAGCGAGCGCCAGTCCGCTCCGAGCTCCTCGGCGAGCACGCGGTGCACCACCGCCGCCGGCAGCGGGGGCGCCGTCTCTTGCAGCCTGGTCAGCGCCGCCCGGTAGGGCCCGGCGACGTCGTCGGGAAGCACCGCCTCGAAGACGGACAGCGCCTGGCCCAGTTTCATGGCGCCACCCTTGAGCTCCCCGAGTACCCGGAAGATCTGCGCGGCGGTGCGCTGCTGGAGCTCGGAGGCGACGGCCTCGGCGGGGCGACCACCGATGCGTTTGCCGACGCCGAGGGTGGCTCGGCCGGCTATGCCGATGGGAAGCGTGGCCAGCTTGGCGGTGCGGACGACAGCCCGCCGTGGGATCTCGGACACCGCTCCATCGTGCCCTGTTCCGCGTCGTCACGGGTGCCGGCCAGGCGTAATGACTCCAGGACGCCAAATGGCTCCAGGACGTCGACGCGGCGACCGCCCGCGGAGTGGAACGGTCACGCAGGTGCCACTGGCGAAGAAGCGTCCGCCGACGCGGCCGCCGATCGAGCGGTGCGGCAGGGACAGTTGGGGTGGACCGGCCAGGTGCGTCGGCGGATCCGCCAGCCGGGAACGGTGAACTCCAGCGTGCCGTCGGCGGTCACCGGTAGGCCGGCGGTCACCGGTAGGACTGTGCGCGGGGGAGTCAATGCAACGAAGGTCTCATTGTTGCTGCTTGCTGTCGGTGGCAGGTAGGCCGAGTTGTCGGGATGTTGGCCAGGGGTGGGGCCCGTGACGCCGGATAGGTCGGATAGGGCGGGTGGAGGCGAGGCGGCGAGGTCCAGAAAGGCCAGGGCCTGCATGGCGGTGAGCGCGGCGACAAGACCCGCCAGGGTGATCTCGCAGGCGCCCGGCCCGGCGGCCGGGCGGTGGGCCATCTGCATGGCGAGCACCGGCCAGACCGGGTTCCGGGAGTACCGGTGGAGATGCTGGCAGTGCAGGCACGCGGTCACGGTCGGCACGACGAGCGGACCGACGATCCCCGTGGTCTCCCGCACCCCGGCCACGAGATGGGCGGTGCCCCGGCCTTCCAGGTCGAGGCACTCCCCAGGGTGGATCATCGGCAGACCGACCGGAGCCAGCACAATCAGGTCCGCGGCGAACCCGTCCTCGTCGGGCCGGCGGTGCCCGGCGGCCTGCCGGCTGGCCCGGGTCACCGCCGCGCCGGTGGCCAGGGACCGGGGACGCCCCACATCGTCGAGGCGCAGGCCGCCCGGGGAGACGTCGGCGGCGGTCGTCACCTCGGGATCGTCGATGACGACCCGGCCGATCCCGGCCGCGGCGAGCAGGGCCGCGACCTGAGCACCGACGCGACCGGCGCCGCGCACAAGAACACGCATCGCCCGGCGGGTGGCGAGGACCCGGCGCGCACCGGCCGGATCTTCTGATACCAGGGACAGCGCCGCCAGATCGGGCGACAGGCGGTCATGCTCGACCGCGGGCAGCGGTGCCGCACCGGGAGGCGCCGTGGCGTCGTCCAGCAGGCCGGCCTCGGCGAGCAGGTCGAGCAGGACCCGGCCGGCGGAAGTGCCATCGAGACGCAGCTGCTCCAGCGTGCGGCTGCCGTCGAGGGCGTCGAGCAGGGCGGCGTCTGACGGGGCCAGGTCGGCGAGGAGGACGGCGCGTGCGGTGTCGATGCCGAGCTGCAGGGTGGAGCTGTTGTGCCAGAGCCGGCGCAGGCCCGGCTTGAGGATCGGGCGCATGGATCCTCCGGGTGTTCCCGCCGGCCGGTCGAGGCCGGGGAATCGGACCAGGATGGGCCGGTCACGGCGACCGGCGGATCCTCAGCGTGGCACGTCCGACCGGCGAAGGGGGAACGCCCGTGGATCGCTGTGGACGTGCTGTGGACGAAACTGTGGATCACCCCGGTCCGCCCGGGTTACCTGTCCGGCTTGTCTGGTCCGTCGGATCCGCCATCGGCGGGTGGGGCGCCGCGGAGTTTCTCGATTTCGCCGATCGGGTCGTCGAGCGCGCTCGACGGCGCGCCGGACACGAACGCCTCCGGGGCGGCGAGATCTGCCGCGGTGGGCAGCAGATCGGGATGCGCCCACAGCGCGTCGCGACCCTCGTGACCCCGGGCGTCCCGTACCGCCTCCCACAGGGCGGCGGCCTCCCGCAGCTTGCGTGGCCGCAGGGAGAGACCGACCAGCGTGGCGAAGGTCTGCTCGCCCGGACCGCCTTCGGCGCGACGGCGCCGCACCATTTCGCGTAGTTTGCCCGCGGCCGGCAGATGACCGGCGGCCGCGGCGTCCGTTACATGATCGACCCAGCCCTCGATCAGCGCGAGGATCAGTTCGAGACGGGCGAGCGCGGCCTTCTGCTCGGGGGTGGTGGCGTCGCTGAACACGTCCTCGCCGAGCGCCTCCGACAGCCGTTCAGGATTCATCAACGCCGTCGGGTCGACCATCCGCATCACCCGTCCGACGGCCTCGGTGTCCACCGCGATGCCGCGGGCGTACTCCTCCACCGCGCCCAGGACGTGGGCGCGTAGCCAGGGGACGTGCGCGAACAGCCGGTTGGACGCGGCCTCCCGCAGCGCCAGGTAGATGCGTACCTCGTCCTCGGGGATCTCCAGGCCCTGACCGAAGGCGACGACACCCGCTGGGATCAGGGCTGCGGTTCCGACCGGTCCGAGCGGCAGCCCGACCTCGGTGGAGGAGACGACCTCGGCGGCCAAGGTGCCGATCGCCTGCCCCACCTGGGCGCCGAACAGCATCCCGCCGACCCGGTTCATCATCTGCATAATGGGGCCGCCGGTGGCCATCAGCCCGCTGAGGTTGAGCCCCGGGGGGAGCGCGCCGCGCAGCTCACTCGGCAGCTCGATCCCGCCGCCACCGAGTTGGTTCAGCCCGCTGGAGATCCCAGTGCGCATCGCCTCGACGACCTTCGTGGCGATCGGGTCGCAGAGGGTCTGCCAGACCGGCAGGGTCTTCTCGATCCACTCCTGCCGCGACCAGGCCTCGGCCGCCGTGGCTCCGGCCGGCAGCGAGGTCACCGCGTCGAGCCAGACGTCGGCGATCCGCATCGCCTCGCCCACCGGCTCCCGCTGGGCCGTGGACACCGCGGAGTCGGTGTCGCCGAGGAATCTGACGGCCACCTGGCGGGCCAGCTCCCAGTTGACCGGACCGCCATGCCAGGACAGCAGCCGTTCGAGCTCGGCAAAGAACGGGGCGCCGCCACCGAAGGGGGGTCGGGGCTCGTCGCCGCCGCCAGCGGGCGTGAAGCCGAACGGGAAGTTGCCACTCATCGGCCGTAGCCTCCTCGGGAGGCGGGCAGTCGCACGCACAGTTGGCACATGAACCCACGGTAATGCGTTTTCTGCCCAACGGGCGAAACGGCGCTGGCCCCGACCGTTACGGTCGTAGCTGTGGAACCGACGTGTTCTCTGGCGGGGCCCCGCCGACCGCTCCCGCGTCACCCGCGCCTCCTTCGTCACCTTCGCCGTCTCCGTCGTCCGCGCCGGACCCGGACCCGGACCCGGTCGCGCGGGTGACGCTCGCCGAGATCCGGGACGGCGCTCTGTCGGTGGACGAGTGCCTGGCTGCCGTGCGGTTCCCCGGTGTGGGGGGGATCGCCCTGTTCGTGGGCACTGTCCGGGACCAGGACCAGGGCCGCGGGGTGACCGACCTGACGTATCAGGCGCATCCCCGGGCCGGCACGGAGATCGCCCGGGTCGCCGGCGACGTCGCCGCGACCGCACCGGTGCTGGCCGTCGCGGTGGTTCACCGTACCGGTCACCTCGCTGTCGGGGACACCGCCGTGATCGTGGCGGTCGGCGCGGCCCACCGGGCGGAGGCTTTTGCCGCCTGTCGTCGTCTGATCGATGACATCAAGGAGCAGGTTCCCATTTGGAAACACCAGATTTTTGCGGATGGCGCGGCGGAATGGGTAAGCGCCTGCTGATCGGGGCACCCTACGATAGAAATAAGTCATCTTCTTGCCCGTCTCGACGTCGAGGCTCCCATGTGGTTCCTGTTGATCCCCCCCGTCGCCGTGCTCATAACTCTTGCGTGGGTCGCCCTACGCAGCCGTCCCGACCGCACCTCCGAAGCCATGATCACGATTGAGGGCTACCGGCGCAGTATGGCCGCGCTGGCCCGACCGATCCCCACCCAGCACGAGGTTCGTACCGTTACCGCCCTCGACGAACCCGGCCATCCCGGCCATCCCGGGCGGTCCGCCGCGGCCGGGGCACCGCCCTCCGAGAGACACACGGCGCCGCCGTCCGAGTCCACCTGATCGTCTCCGTCCGGCGGCCGGGGCATCTCACCGGCCGCCGGGCGGCGGTTCAGGACCGAGTGATCCTTCGAGTCCCTCGACCGTGCTTTTGATCTCGCTCTTTACTCCCCACTTCCCGGCCTTCCGCGCGGCCTTCCGGGACTCCGCCACGGCCTTCCGCCGCGCCTTTCGGGTCACCGAATGCCTTTCGGCACCGATCATCGCAACCCCGGGCCGTCGTGGCGAACCTCGGTTCCCGGACGCTGGGACGAGGGTTGTGAGCCCTGGTACATAGACTGTGAGCATGGTCCGGCGCACCCAGACCCTCGTGGTCGCGTCGGTACTGGCTTTGGTTCTCGTGGTCGCGGGGCTGTGGATGCCGGTACCGTTCGTCACCTTGGCCCCCGGGCCGGTCACCGACACTCTCGGCAGCGTCGACGGGACGTCCTTGATCACCGTGGAAGGCCGGCGGACCTATCCGACCGCCGGCAAGCTCGAGCTGACCACGGTCGAGGAGACGCCCCGGCTCAACCTCGTCACCGCGCTGCAGGACTGGTCCGACTCCGACCGGGCGGTGGTGCCCAGCGAGCTGATCCGGCCGCCCGGTTCGAGTCAGGAGCAGATCCAGCAGGAGAACGCGCAGGCGATGCTCGACTCGCAGGACCAGGCGACCGCGGCAGCGCTCGCGCAGCTCGGTATCGCGCCCACCGGCCGTTCGGTCGTGGTCGCCGGGGTCCCCGCGGGCTCCCCGGCCACCGGCAAGCTGACGCCGGGCGATGTGATCACGAAGGTCGGCGGGGTGGCCGTGGCCAACCAGGAGGAGCTGCGCCGGCAGGTCGGGAAGGTGACTCCGGGCCATCCCGTGACGGTCACCTATCAGCGCGACGGAAAGACGGCCACGGCCACCGTCACGACTCGGGCCGCCACCGACGACCCCGCTCGCGCCATGATCGGTGTCACCACGACGGAGAAGCGGACCTACCCGTTCACGGTTCGTATCCGTATCTCGGATGTCGGCGGGCCGAGTGCCGGGCTGATGTTCGCGATGGGCATCGTGGACCTTCTCACCCCCGGCGCGTTGACCGGGGGAAAGATCATCGCTGGCACCGGGACGATCACCTCCGCCGGTGAGGTGGGACCGATCGGCGGTATCCAGCAGAAGATCCTCGGGGCCAGGGTGTCCGGGGCATCGATCTTCCTGGTCCCCGCGGGGAACTGCGGCGACGCCCGCGCGATTGACTCCGGCGGTCCGCGCCTGGTGAAGGTTGAATCGCTGGCGGGCGCGCTGAAGGCCGTCGACGCCCTCCGGGCGAATCCGGCCGCGGCGGTGCCGTCCTGCTGAGCGCGCCCCAAGCGCGCCCCATCCGTGCCATGCGCCATCCGTGTGCGCCCGGTGCTGCTGTTGTGCCCGGTGGCGCCGGTGCCGGAAGGGGACGGGCGGCTGCCGTGCGCCGCCGCCCGCCGGGTCGACTCACTGGAAGGTCGCGAGCAGCCCGTCGACGAGGTTGTCGGCCAGATCCGGATCGATGACGAGTTCGTCGTCTCCGCGGACTCGCAGGCAGGACGCGTGCAGCCCGCTGCGGGTGACTCCGACGGCGAGGCGGACGTCCTGGCGTTCGGGATGGTTCGCCGCCCAGTACTCGATCTCGTGATCGGAGTACGGAGCCTCCTCCTCCGCGCTGGGCGGCAGGACGACAAGCTCGGTGACCAGCACGCACCCGAGCACCTCCGGCGGCCATCCGATCCCCGCCAGCACCTCGTCGAGCCGTCCCACCGGCAGCGGTTCCTGCTCGACCGGGGTCAGTGACCCAGGCGGGGAGTCGCCGATGTGGGGGGCCAGCGCGGGTTCTCGCGCCAGCAGGTCGGCGGTGTCGGCCAGCGCGTAGACCTGGCTGGGCTGATCCCACCCGGAATCGGCGACGTGCCGCTCGACCTCGAGTACGACGGAGGTCAACTCCGTGATGTTCGGGCTGTTCACCGACCCATCCTCTCCGATCTCCCCAGAGCCCTTGGCGTAGGTTGCCGTACTAGCGCGGTACGCGCCCCGAATCACCGACGCACGGAGGAACCTGTGGCAACCACCAGTCGCCGCCCGGTGCTGACCCGCACCAAGGTGCTCGTGCCGGTGCTGCTTGTCATCGTCCTCGCGATCACGATCATCGCCGTCTTCACTCAGCTATACACTGACCTGCTGTTCTACCGCTCGATCGACTTCAGCAGGGTGTTCACCACAGTCCTCTACACCCGGATTTTGCTGTTCGTCCTCTTCGGCGCGGTAATGGCGATCATCGTCGGAACCAACATCGTACTTGCGTACCGGCTACGGCCGCCGCTTCGGCCGTTGTCGACCGAGCAGCAGAACCTGGAACGTTACCGGTCGGCGATCGAGCCGTACATGCTGCTGATCCTGCTCGCGGTCACGACGCTGTTCGGCCTGGCCGCGGGCCTGTCCGCCGCCGGCCAGTGGCGGACGTGGCTGCTGTGGGTGAACGGCGAGTCTTTCGGGACCCCTGATCTGCAGTTTCACCGGGACATCAGCTATTACGCGTTCAGCTATCCCTTCCAGCGGTTCCTGCTCGGCTTCCTGCTGACCGCGGTGCTGCTGTCGTTGCTCGTCACCCTGCTGACCCACTACCTGTTCGGCGGAATCCGGATGCAGACCCCGGGGGAACGGGTGACCCCGGCGGCGAAGGCGCACATCTCGGTGCTGCTCGGGCTGCTCGCCCTGCTCAAGGCGTGGGCGTATTACCTCGACCGGTTCGGCTCGGTGTTCTCCTCGCGCGGGGTGGGGACCGGTGCGTCCTACACCGATGTACACGCCGTGCTGCCGGCGAAGCTGATCCTGCTGTTCATCTCGCTGGCCTGCGCGGTGCTGTTCATCTACAACATCTTCCAGCGGGGCTGGACGCTGCCGCTGCTCGGCGCGGGCATCCTCGTCCTGTCCTCGATGGTGATCGGCGGAATCTACCCGGCGATTGTCCAGCAGTTCCAGGTCCGGCCGAACGAGGCGACCCGCGAGGAGCCCTACATCGCGCGCAACATCGCGGCGACCCGGGCCGCCTACGGCATCCAGGACGTCGAGCCGCAGGACTATGCCGCCAGCACCGACGTCACCGCCCAGCAGGTCGCCGCCGACACCGGCACGGTCCCCAACATCCGCCTGCTCGACCCCAGCAAACTCTCCCGGACATTCCAGCAGCTCCAGCAGTTCCGCGGCTACTATGGTTTCCCGCCGACTCTCGACGTCGACCGGTACACCGTCATAGGGGCGGACAAGAAGCCGACGACCCAGGACTACGTGGTATCGGTGCGGGAGCTGAACCAGGCCGGGCTGGGAACGCAGCAGCGCAACTGGATCAACGAGCACCTGACCTATACCCACGGCAAGGGATTTGTCGCGGCGCCGTCGAACACCGTCGACGTGGGGCGCCCCGACTTCGATCACGGCGTGAGCGGTTTCCCGCAGGACGGTACCTTCGGTATCAAGGAGAATCGGGTCTACTTCGGGGAGATGTCGCCGTCGTATTCCATCGTCGGCACCAGGCAGATGGAGATCGACGGGCCGGGGCCGGGAGAAACCCAGGTCACCACGACCTACCAGGGCGACGGTGGGGTCTCGATCGGCTCGACCTTCCGTCGGGCGCTGTTCGCGCTGCGGTTCGGGGAGAAGAACATCCTGCTCTCCGGCGACATCACGAAGAACTCCCGGATCCTGTACGAGCGAAACCCGCGGGACCGGGTCAGCAAGGCAGCGCCCTGGCTCACCCTCGACGGAGACCCGTACCCGGCGATCGTCAACGGCCGGATCACCTGGATTCTCGATGGTTACACAACCTCTGACGGCTATCCCTACTCCGCCCGGCGCACTCTGGGTGACGTGACCGCCGACTCGGTGACCACCCAGAGCGGCAACCGCACCCGGCAGGCCTCGAACCAGGTCAACTACATCCGTAACTCGGTGAAGGCGACGGTGGACGCCTACAACGGCACCGTCACCCTCTACGCCTGGGATGAGTCCGACCCGGTGCTACGGACCTGGATGAGGGCGTTCCCGGACACGGTGAAGCCGAAGAGTGACATCCCACCGTCCCTCCGGGCACACCTGCGTTATCCGGAGGACCTGTTCAAGGTCCAGCGTGATCTGATCGGGCAGTACCACATCTCCAACCCGCGGGACTTCTACTCCCAGGAGGACTTCTGGGATGTGTCCGACTCGCCGGATGGAAGCGGGCAACCCCAGCCGCCGTTCTACGTCTACAGCCAGCTTCCCGGGCGCAAGGGCCCGTCCTACAACCTCACCTCACCGTTGATCTCCGCCCGGTCCTCGAAGCTCGCGGCGTACATGGCGGTGTCCAGTGACCCCGCCAACTACGGCCGGTTCACTCTGCTCAAACTGCCGGCGGGGAACACGATCAACGGTCCGGTCCAGGTGCAGAACGCCATCGAGGGCAACGGCGACGTGGCCAAACAGCTGTCACTATGGCGCAGCGGGGGAGCGACCACGATCGAGGGCAACCTGCTGACCCTGCCCGTGGCCGGCGGGCTGCTCTACGTCGAGCCCTACTACGTCCAGGCCAGGGGAAGCACCGGCTACCCGACCCTGCAGGGGGTCGCCACGGCCTTCGGCGACCGCATCGGTTTCGGTACCTCGCTGGGTGAGGCCTTGGAGAAGGTCTTCGGCGCCGGCGCCGGTGCCGCGGCGGCCGGGGCCGGAACCGGGGCCACGACCACGGACACCGGTCAGGACAGCACGCCGGCCCCCAGATCAGGGCAGGGCGGGACAGGCGTCCCGCCGCCGGGGCAGACCGCGCTGCAGGACGCCGTGGGCGACGCTGACCGCGCCTACCAGGCGGGGCAGGACGCCCTGGGCAAGAGCCCGCCGGACTTCACCGCCTACGGGAAGGCCCAGAGCGAGCTGGCTGATGCGCTGGGTCGCCTGCGTACTCTGTCGAGTCCGGCGGCGACGCCACCCGCTGCCACGGCATCATCCGGTGCATCGGTAGCCGCGTCACCGGTCCCCGCGTCACCGGCCGCCAAGCCGCCGGCTCCGTCCCCTTCGGCGACCGTGGCCGGCGGCGACGCTCCCGGTTCACCGGGGGCCCGGGCCGCCCCGGCACCCGGCTAGTCCCGAAAGTCCCACATTGGGGCCGCCATCGGTTTGACAGCTACCGATGGCGGCCCTGTATAGTGAAGACACACCGACGCGGGGTGGAGCAGCTCGGTAGCTCGCTGGGCTCATAACCCAGAGGTCACAGGTTCAAATCCTGTCCCCGCTACCAGTCGAAAGCACCCTCGGAATTTTTTTCC
>NZ_CDWRCK010000076.1:0-16630 GCF_977927595.1 Frankia sp. CcWB3 | reverse complement strand
CCGCCGCGCCGGACCAGTGGCGGCGCAACCTGCGCGTCATTCTCGACGACCTGCGCCCGCCGGCTCCGGACTGATGGCCGCGGTTCGGCCGGCCACGGTACGGGCCTGGGACCACATCTGAGCCAGATCGCCTCGGATGGTCAGGTAATGGTCAGGTAGTTGGCTGCTTGACGCCGCCTCCGGCGCTGGCCAGCGGTCCCAGCTGGTCCAGCGCGCGCAGCGTCGCGTCGGCGTCGGTGATGGTGAGCAGCCCGAACAGGGCGCGACGGACACCACGGGCGCGCAGCCTCTCGAGCGTGGCCTCGTCGGGATCCATGAGCGGAACGGTCACCGGTGGCGTCGCCACCCCGGCCCGGTCCGCCTCCTCGGCCAGCTCGTCCAGGCCTTGGATCAGCTGGTCGACCGGAAGGGGCGGAGTGAGCCAGCCGTCGCGCCCGGCGATGATCCGGCGGAAGGTCGTCGGGCCCCATCCCCCGATCCAGACCGGCGGATACGGTCGCTGCACAGGCTTGGGCCGCTGGAAGACCGGATCGAAATCGACGAAGCGACCGTGGAACTCCGCCTCCTCGGTGGTCCAAAGCGCCTTCACCGCGGCCAACCGCTCCCGCATCAGCGCCATTCGAGTCGCCGGGTCGGTGCCGTGGTTGCGCATCTCCTCACGCAGCCAGCCGGCGCCGACGCCGAGTTCGAAACGGCCCTCGCTGACCAGGTCCAGGCTGGCCGCTTCCTTCGCCAACAGGAGCGGGTCCCGCTGGACCACGAGCGCGACCGCGGTGCCCACGCGCAACCGGGTGGTCGCGGTCGCCGCGGCCGTCAGACTGACGAAAGGATCAAGATTGCGGTAGTAGTCGCGGGGAATCTCGCCAAGCTCGGGGTGCGCTGTCTCCCGTCGGGCGGGGATGTGGGTGTGCTCAGCGACGAACAGTGATTCGAAGCCGCGCTCCTCGATCGCCCGGGCGAGCTGAGCAGGCCTGATCTGTTCGTCAGTGACCGCGGTGAAGATCCCGATATCCATGCGTCGCACCGTAGAGTCTGCCATCAGTGTCAGGGTCAAGAGCGAGGGCTGGAGGCTGGTCCTGGTGTTGATCGGCGAGCTGTCGACACAAACCGGCGCCAGCGTGCGGTCCTTGCGCCATTACGAGAAGAACGGGCTGCTCGTGGCGGAGCGCGGCGCCAACGGCTACCGCCATTTCCCGGAGTCCGCGGTGGAGACGGTGGCCCGGATCCAGGTGCTGCTCGGCGCCGGACTGTCGGTGGCGACGATCCGCCAGGTGCTGCCCTGCACCATCGACGCGACGCCGCGGATCGTGCCGTGTGCCCAGCTGTCGGCGACACTGCGCCGCGAGCTGGACCGGCTGGAGCTACAGGCCGCGTACCTCGATCGCGCACGTTTCCTGATCTCGACGATGCTCGCGGCCTGAGCGCCACAGGAAGTAGCCGGGCCTCCGGGGCGCAGAACCCGTCAGCCGCCGGTACTAGTGGAGCCGTCGTGTCAATGCGATAGTGTCCCGCTCCACCCGCTCCACCCGCTCCACCCGCTCCACCCGCAACCCGCGCGACCCCGATGGGCCGCATGCTGCTCCAGATGCTCGCCATGTTCGCGCAGTTCGAACGCGACACGATCATCGACCGGGTCATCGCCGGCATGGAACGCAAAGCCGCCAAGGGCCTGTGGATGGGCGGCAACCGGCCCTTCGGCTACCAGGTCGACCGCGCCAACTGGAAACTGCTCGCCGACGAGAAGGAAGCGCCCGTCGTCCGTCTGATCTTCAACCTCTACGTCCGCGACCGGCTCGGCACCCGCGCCATCGCCAAGACCCTCAACGAACGCGGCCACCGCACCACCACCGGCGGCCCCTGGTCCGGACACCAGGTGCTCCGCGTCCTGGACAACCGCATCTACCTCGGCGAACTGACCTTCCGCGAGATCACCGTCACCGACACCCACGAACCGATCATCGACGCGGCCCAGTTCGCTGAGGCCGAGAAGATCCTCACCATCCGCAGCGACGAACACACCCACCGGGCCGCCAGCGACTCCGACTACTACCTCACCGGCCGGATGCGCTGCCCGCAGTACCGCGCTCGCCGCCTTCTACCGCGACCACCAGCAGCTCATCGCCGACGCCGTCCACCACGCCCGCCAGCTCCACCACAACGCCCACGCCGACCGCATCGGCGAACTCGCCACCGTCCAGACCGACCTCACCCAGACCGACCAGGCCATCGACCACTACCTGTCCGCCTTCGAGCGCGGCACCCTCGACGAAAAAACCCTCGCCACCCGACTCGCCGCCCTGCGCACCAAGCAGAAGCAGCTCCGCCGCCGCCCTACCAGCCACAACGCCCCCGAAAGGAGCGGTTCGTACAATGCCAAACATGGTGGGGCGGGTGAGACTCGAACCCCGGGATGCCACGCGGAGCTCGGCATCCCGGGGTTCGGGGAGTCCTCCCCCGGTGGACATCGCGGCCCGCCAGGAACCGACCGATGGCCGGCGAACACGGTGGGCCGGTCGGGTGGCCGGGGTCAGGTGGCCGAGGTCTGCGCGAGCAGCCCCTCGAGTGCCGGGCCCACGATCCGCTTGAACATCCGTCGGGTCCGGGTCCGGTCCAGCATGCCGACCTCCAGGTTGGCGGCCGCGAGGACCCGCTCGCCATTCTGCGGCAGGCCCGGGGGCACCCCGACGGTCAGGGCCTGCACCGCGACGCGCAGCGCCTCGGCGAGCGGCTGGCCGTCCCGGTGATGCTCCTTCAGTGACGTCGTGACCTGCTCGGAGGCGCCACCGATCGCGACGAAGCCCCGCTCGTCGGCGATCGACCCGTCATAGGTCAGCCGGTAGATCTGGTCGTCGGCGATCGAGGTGCCGACCTCGGCGACGACGATCTCGACCTCGTAGGGCTTGACGCTCTCGCTGAAGATCGCACCGAGGGTCTGCGCGTAGGCGTTGGCGAGCGCGCGGCTGGTCACGTCACGCCGGTCGTACATATAGCCACGCGAGTCCATGAGACGGATGCCCGCCGTCCGCAGATTCTCGAACTCGTTGTACTTGCCGACCGCGGCGAACGCGATGCGGTCGTAGATCTCACTGATCTTGTGCAGGGTCGCCGACGGATTCTCGGCGACGAACAGGATCCCGTTCTCGTAGGTGAGGACGACGACGCTGCGACCCCGCGCGATGCCCTTGCGCGCGTACTCGGACTTGTCGCGGACCTGCTGTTCGGGGCTCGCGTATCCGAACGGCATGGTCACGTCAGCCTCCCGAGTTCGTTGAACGGTCCGCGATGATGGCCGTCACCACTGGTTCTATCTCATCGTCGGCATAGCGACGGTAGCCGTCCGCCGTCACGACCGCGACGATCGGGTACAGCTTGCGGATTACGTCCGGCCCGCCGGTCGCCGAGTCGTCGTCGGCGGCGTCGTAGAGGGCCTCGACGCTGATCCGGACGGCGTCGTCCTGGCTGAGATCGGACCGGAACCGCTTCTTCAGCGAACCCTTCGCGAACACCGAGCCCGAACCGATCGACTCGTACGTGCGCTCCTCCGACTTCGCCGCCGCGATGTCGTAGGAGAAGATCCGCCCCTTGCCCGTGTCGAGGTCGTACCCGGCGAACAGCGGGACGACGGCGAGGCCCTGCAGGGCCATCGGCAGGTTTCCCTTGACCATGGCCGCCAGCCGGTTGGCCTTCGCGTCCAGGCTCAGCGTCGACCCCTCGATCTTCTCGTAGTGCTCCAGCTCCACCTGGAACAGCCGGATCAGCTCGGCGCCGACCCCGGCAGTGCCGGCATACCCCACACAGGAGTAGTCGTCGGCGTGATGGACCTTCTCGACGTCCCGCTGAGCGATCATGTGCCCCTGTGTCGCGCGCCGGTCACCGGCCATGATCACGCCACCGGAAAACGCCACCGCCACGATCGTCGTGCCGTGCGCCACCTCGGTGACCGGCCCCGGCAGGCCACCCCGGGCCCCCGGCAGCAGGTGCGGCGCCGACCGCGACAGGAAATCGGCGAACGACGATGTTCCCGACGTCATGAACACAGCCGGTAGGCGCCCGGCGGCCCCCAATGGATCAGCCACGCATCCCCCTTCCGATAGTCGGTCACGTGAGCCGCGCGCCCGGGGCGTCCCCGAGGCTCCCGGCCCGACGTTACAGATGAAGCACAACATAGGGCTATCGCCCCCCGAAGCGGGCGGGCAGGCCGGTCGAACGAGTCGGCAGGGAAGGCGGTCACAGCCGCACGTGCGGCCCGCCGACCTGCGCCGGGGCACGCGGGCGGTGCGGCGCCGGGCCCCCGCGGCACGCGGCCTCACCCGGCGGCGTCGACCCCGCCAGAGCTACCACCGCCGGGCGTCATCCACGACGCCCGATACCACTGGCTACCGGCCCGCCGGTTACCGGACGGCCGGCTACGGACCGCCGTTACTGGCCGCCCTTCTGGACATAGCCCTTCACGAACTCCTCGACGTTCTCCTCTAGGACGTCGTCGATCTCGTCGAGCAGGGAATCGACGTCCTCGGAGAGCTTCTCGTGCCGCTCCTTGAGGTCGGAGGCACTCGTGTCCTCGGTCGCGACGTCGTCGATCTCCTCCGCCCGACGGTCCGCGTGTTGCTGCCCGCCGCCGCTGTCCCTGGTGGCCATGAAGCCCTCCTTCGATCGCCTGGCGCAACACTATCCCGCCCCACCGACACCATCCGTTCGATCGGTGAGAGGTCCACTCCATCACGAACCGGCCGTTCCGTCGCGACGTCCGCCCAGGGCGCAACGTGAACCCCCTGCCAGGGATCCGGCGCCGGCTCTCCCGACCGGGATCGGCGCCGGCTCTCAGCGGCCGGCGAGCGCGTCCACCAGATCACTCGCCGTGGGGCAGCGGGTGAGCAGCTCGCCCACGTGCGCCTTCGTGCCGCGCAGCGGCTCCAGCGTCGGCACCCGCTGCAACGAGTCCCGACCGATGTCGAAGATGACCGCGTCCCAGGACGCGGCGGCGACCTGCTGCGGGTAGAGCGCGAGGCAGCGGCCCCGGAAGAAGGCGCGGGTGTCCTCGGGAGGCTCGGTCATCGCCCGGGTGACCTCCTCCTCGCTGACGACGAGATCGAACCGGCCCCGGGCCACCAGGCGGTTGTAGAGGCCCTTGTCCGGACGGACGTCGTGGTACTGCAGGTCGACGAGCTCCAGCCGCGGCGAGTCCCAGGCCAGGCCGTCCCGCGACCGGTAGCCCTCCAGAATCGACAGCTTCGCGACCCAGTCGAGCTCGCGGACGCAGCTCATCGGGTCGACCTCGAGGCGGCCGAGGATCGACTCCCAGCGGGAGAGCATGTCGGCGGTCTGGCCGTCGACGTCGGCACCGAACCGGTCCTCGACGTACTTGCGGGCCTGCTCGAAGTACTCCATCTGCAGTTGCACCGCGGTCATCCGACGACCGTCGCGCAGAGTCACCAGATGCTTGAGGGACGGATCGTGCGAGATCGCCCGCAGCGCCGCCACGGGCCCGTCCACCGACAGGTCCGCGGTGAACCAGCCGTCCTCGATCATCGCGAGGACCAGGGAGGTCGTTCCCACCTTCAGGTAGGTGGCGACCTCGCTCATGTTCGCGTCGCCGATGATGACGTGCAGCCTGCGGTACTTCTCCGGGTCGGCGTGCGGCTCGTCCCGGGTGTTGATGATGGGCCGCTTCAGCGTGGTCTCGAGCCCCACCTCGACCTCGAAGAAGTCGGCCCGCTGGCTGATCTGGAACCCCGGCTCCCGGCCGTCGATGCCGATCCCGACCCGCCCGGCCCCGCAGACGACCTGACGGGAGACGAAGAACGGGGTGAGGTTGCGGACGATCTCCCCGAAAGGCGTCGACCGTGCCATCAGGTAGTTCTCATGGCATCCGTACGAGACGCCCTTGTTGTCGGTGTTGTTCTTGTAGAGGTAGACCGGCTTGGAGCCGGGCACAGACAACGCCCGGCGGGCGGCCTCGGCCATCACCCGCTCCCCGGCCTTGTCCCACAGCACGACGTCGCGAGGGTTGGTGACCTCGGGCGAGGAGAACTCCGGGTGCGCATGATCGACATAGAGCCGCGCCCCGCTGGTCAGGATGACGTTGGCCAGGCCGAGATCGTCCTCGTTGGCCGGGGCGCTCGGATCGACCGCCGGCTCGCGGGGCAGTTCGAAGCCCCGGGCGTCGCGCAGCGGTGACTCCTCCTCGAAGTCCCACCGGGCGCGGCTGCCCGACGCCGACGTTCGACTGGCATACGAGTTCACCACCAACGACGAGGCCAACATCTGATTGGTGTTCGGCTGACCGGGCACCGATACGCCGTACTCGGTCTCGATCCCCATGATCCGGCGCGCGCTCACTCTGCAAGCGTAGGTGCTGCACGGGCGGTCGGTTGGCCGGACGTCTGCCTTGTTTGCTCTGGGCCGCTCGGGATGACACGTCCGCTGCCACGCCTATCGTCAGAATTCGGTGGCGGCACGGTAGTCCGACCGACCGGCGTTCACCAAGGATGCGGGCGGGAGGATACACCCAGGGGTGCCAGTGCCGCAATGCCCAGAGCAACGCCGTGGGCCCCGGGGCCCACGGCGATGGCTCGGGTCCCGCCGTCGGGCGGGACCCGAGCCCCTTACAGGTACCGGCCGTTACAGGTACTGCGACCGTTACAGATACTGGCCGGTGTTCGCGATCGTGTCGATCGAACGGCCGGCCTCGGTACCCTTCGTTCCGGTGACAAGCGTGCGGATGTAGACGATCCGCTCACCCTTCTTGCCGGAGATCCGGGCCCAGTCGTCCGGGTTGGTCGTGTTCGGGAGGTCCTCGTTCTCCTTGAACTCGTCCATGCAGGCGGCGAGCAGGTACTGCATGCGCAGCCCCTTCTGCCCGCCCTCGATGTGCTCCTTGACCGCCATCTTCTTGGCCCGGGCGACGATGTTCTCGATCATCGCACCGGAGTTGAAGTCCTTGAAGTACAGGACCTCCTTGTCGCCGTTGGCGTAGGTCACCTCGAGGAAGCGGTTCTCCTCGCTCTCCGCGTACATCCGCTCGACCACGCGCTGGATCATGGCCTGAACGGTCGCCTCCCGGTTACCGCCGAACTCGGCCAGGTCATCCGGGTAGAGCGGCAGCTCCGGCACGACGTACTTGGCGAAGATGTCCCGAGCCGCCTCGGCGTCGGGCCGCTCCACCTTGATCTTCACGTCGAGCCGACCCGGCCGCAGGATCGCCGGATCAATCATGTCCTCGCGGTTGGACGCGCCGATCACGATGACGTTCTCAAGCTGCTCGACGCCGTCGATCTCGCTGAGCAGCTGCGGGACGATCGTGTTCTCCACGTCCGAGGACACCCCCGAGCCACGGGTCCGGAAGATCGAGTCCATCTCGTCGAAGAACACGATCACCGGCATCCCCTCGGACGCCTTCTCGCGCGCCCGCTGGAACACCAGCCGGATCTGCCGCTCGGTCTCGCCGACGAACTTGTTGAGCAGCTCGGGACCCTTGATGTTCAGAAAAAACGCCCGACCGGTGCCCTGGCCGGTCTTCGCCTCGACCTTCTTGGCCAGCGAATTGGCGACCGCCTTGGCGATCAGCGTCTTGCCGCAGCCGGGCGGGCCGTAGAGCAGCACACCCTTCGGTGGCTTGAGCTGATGCTCCCGGTAGAGCTCCTTGTACAGAAACGGCAGCTCGACCGAGTCCCGGATCGACTCGATCTGGCTCTTCAGGCCGCCGATCTGTTCGTAGCCGATGTCGGGAACCTCTTCGAGGACGAGCTCCTCGACCTCGGACTTGGGAATCCGCTCGAAGGCGTAGCCGGAACGGGATTCGATCAACAACGAGTCCCCGGACCGGATCGGTCCGTCGAGCAGCGGCTGGGCCAGCATGACCACCCGCTCCTCGTCGGTGTGACCGAGCACCAGCGCCCGGTCCCCGCCCTCGAGGACCTCTTTGAGTAGGACGATCTCACCCTGCCGCTCGAACGCGCGCGTCTCGACCACGTTCAGCGCCTCGTTGAGCATGACCTCCTGGCCGGGCAAGAGATCACTGATGTTGACGCTCGGCGACACGGTCACCCGGAGCTTTCTGCCCTGAGTGAACACGTCGACGGTGCCGTCGTCGTAGGAGGAGACAAAGATCCCGTAGCCGCTGGGCGGCTGCGCGAGCCTGTCGACCTCCTCCTTCAGGGTGACGATCTGGTCTCGCGCCTCGCGGAGGGTCGCGACGAGCCTGTCGTTCTGTCCCGTGACAGCCGACAACTCCGCCTGGATCTCCGCGAGCCGTTCCTCCAGCACCCTGAGCTGCCTGGGCGATTCGGACAACCTACACCGCAGCATGGTCACTTCCTCTTCCAGGAAGGCGACCTGCGTCGTGAGCTCGTGTGTTTCCTTCTCGTACGCCGACCGCCGTGATTCGGCATCACCTGGACGACCCGTGCTCCCACCGGAGCCAGAGCCCGAACGGGGACCGGACACTGCGCCTCCACCTCCCCCGTGCTGACCGGGACGCACCCACACTACCGTTGTGACCGCCGCTGGCAGGCCGGTCGGGCAAGGACGATCCAGCTTTGCCGTAAACAGCGGGTTACGGTGCCATGCTGACAGAAGATCGGAGCCCTGTGGCAACTCCAGCGAAGCCGGGCGTTTCGGCAGACCTGCGGGTAAGGGTCGACCAAGATGCCTGCACCGGCGACGGTCTGTGCGTGCAGCTCGCTCCCGCCGTCTTCGAGTTCGACGTCGACGGTCTGGCCTACGTCAAGGACAGCGCGGGCGAGCTGCAGATGCAGCCCGGCGCCTACGTCCCGGTGCCGCTGCCGCTCGTCGACGCGGTGGTCGACGCGGCCGACGAGTGCCCAGGGACGTGCATCTACGTGGAACGCGACGGCACGCTGGAGGCCGGCGGGCCCGTCGGCTGACGACTGGCCCGCCCGGCCGGCACACTCGCGACCACGGCCTGCCCCATGGAACCCCATGGGAATGGCCTGCCCCCTGGGACCCCATGGGATACGTCACATCGGCTGGATCGTCGCCGACCCTGGGTCGGCATCCCGGGACCGGTCGGTCTCGGACCCGGTCTCAGAGCTGGGCTCGGACCCGGGCTCGAGGACAGACCCGGGCTCGAGGGCGGGGTCGAGGCCGATCGGCGCGCCTTTCGCCGGCCGGCGGCGGCGCACCGGAGGAGTGACCCCCTCGGCGAGGCGCCGCGCGGTCACCAGGAAACCGGTGTGGCCGACCATGCGGTGACCGGGCCGCACGGCCAGACCCTCGACATGCCAGTCCCGCATCATCGACTCCCACGCCGCGGGCTCCGTGAACGTGCCGTGCGCCCGTAGCGTCTCGACGATCCGGGAAAGCTGGGTGGTGGTAGCGACGTAGGCACAGACCACCCCGCCGGGCACCAGCGCCGCGCTGACGGCGTCAACGACCTCCCAGGGCGCGAGCATGTCGAGGACGGCCCGGTCGACGTCACGCTCGGTTGTCTCGGCCAGGTCCCCGACCAGCACGGTGTGGGCGGGATGCGGGCCGCCGAAGAACGCCTCGATGTTGCGCCGGGCAATCTCGGCGAAGTCCGCGCGCCGCTCGTAGGAGACCAGACGCCCGGAGTCGCCGATGGCACGCAGCAGCGAGCACGACAGCGCCCCGGACCCGACGCCGGCCTCCAGCACCCGGGCGCCCGGGAAGATGTCCGCATAGGTGACGATCTGCGCCGCATCCTTGGGGTACACCACGGTCGCCCCGCGCGGCATGGACAGCACGAAGTCGACGAGCAGCGGGCGCAGCGCCAGGTAGTCGGTGCCACCCGTGCTGGTGACGACGATCCCCTCCGGCCGGCCGAGCAGGGCGTCATGCTCGACGGCTCCCCGGTGGGTGTGAAACTGCCTGCCCGGTTCGAGGACGACGGTGTGCCGGCGCCCCTTGGGATCGGTCAGCTGCACCCGGTCGCCCTTGGTGAACAGGCCCCGGCGATGAGCGGCGCCGGTCGGGGGCGGAGCGTAACCGCCGGCCAGGGACGGCACCTCCCCCGGGGACACCGGCTCGTCGGGCGGGGCGCTCACCGGGACGCCACCATGCGGGCGGCGGCGGCCGGATCGATATGGGCGACGAGATCCACCATCGCGAGCACGCCGACCGGGCGGCCCGCCTGCTCCACGAGGTACTCCGACGCCGGCACCCGCTGCACAGCCGCCAGCAGGGCCTCGCCTTCCAGATCGGCGTCGAGGACCATGCCGGGCGAGATCACCCGACTCACTTCATCCACGGTCATCCAGGGTCTCCGATGCTCCGGCAGCGCGTCGACCGCGGAGCCATTCATGATCTTCAGGGAACTGCCATCACGGTCGATCACCGCGACGGCGGTGGCGCCGACCTCCTGGGCTCGCCGCAGCGCCTCCGCCAGCGGGACGGCACCCTCGACGGGCAGCGTCCGGCGCGCAAGGCGGCCGGCGCACAGGCCGGGCAGCCGCTCCCGCACCTGCGCGGCGCGCAGCGACTGGTAGGCCGCGAACGCGAGGAAGCCCGCCAGGGCATAGGTGTACACCATGCCGATGCCGTCGGAGGTCGACGCACCCCAGACGACCAGGCCGGCGGCGACGACGAACCCGCCGTAGGCACCGGCCCGCAGCCCCCGCAGCTTGTCGCGCGTCAGGCCCCACACCGCGGCGACGACCACCCGTCCACCGTCCAGCGGGAGGCCGGGTGCCAGGTTGAAGAGGAACAACGCGATGTTGATGAGTCTGAGATCGTGCAGGACCGCGCCGGCATCGCTGGTGTCGTCGAGGCCGAGCAGGCCGAGGTGACAGCCGGCGGCCAGCACCCCGTTGACCGCCGGGCCGACGAAGGCGATCAGGAACTCGCGGCCGGCACTGCGGGGCTCCGGCTCGAACTCGGTGAACCCGGCGAAGCCGTGCAGGGTTACGGACCGCACGGTGTGACCGAACGCCAGCGCCGTCAGAGCGTGACCGATCTCGTGGGCGAGCAGGGAGGCCAGGAAGCCGATAGAGATCAACGAGGAGAGCGCGAGGATCCGCCCGTCGGACGCCAGCGGCAGCCGGTCGCGGATCGAGCCGGAGAGCAGGTAGGCGACGAGGACGGCAAAGACGATGGCGAACGGCGAGATGACGATGGGAACGCCGCGGATCCGCCCGACCAGCACGCCGGGGGGGCGCTCACTTGGAGCCTGCCCCGCCGGGCTCGCGCCGCCGTGGGCGCTCGAGCCTGCGCCGCCCGAACCCGCGCCGCCGTGCTGATCCGCCATGGATCCGATGCTACGGACCATACTCCGACCCGTCGTCCGGGACCGAGTGGCAAAGATGTTGGTGGGGGGATCTAGGGTCCAGGACATGACCTCGACGCAGCGCTCTCCTGCCATCCCGGGACCGGTGGCGTCGGCCGCACCCCGGCCGTTGATTGGTTCACTGTCACCGTCGCGGGCGGCGGACTTCGTCAACTGTCCGTTGCGCTACCGGTTCCGGGTCGTCGACCGGCTCCCCGAGCCGCCGAGCGAGGCCGCGACCCGCGGGACTGTGGTGCACGCGGTCCTGGAGAAGCTGTTCGATCTCCCGGCGTCCCGGCGTACCCTGCAGGCCGCACGGGAGCTGGTCGAGCCGGCCTGGGATACGGTGCGCGCCCGCGAGCCGGCGGTCGATACGCTGTTCGGTGGCCGCGACGAACTGGCGGCGTGGTTGGAGTCGGCCCGCGAACTGCTCGCCGGGTACTTCGCGCTGGAGGATCCGTCACGACTGGCGCCGGTGGCCCGCGAGCTGTACGTCGAGCACGTGCTCGACTCCGGCCTGCGGCTGCGGGGCTACCTGGACCGGCTCGACGAGGCGACCACGGCGCAGGGACCCGCCCTGCGGGTGGTCGACTACAAGACCGGCCGCTCGCCCGGTCCGGCGTTCGAGAGCTCGGCGATGTTCCAGATGAAGTTCTACGCCCTGCTGCTCTGGCGGATCCGTGGAGTGCTCCCGCGCGAGCTGCGGCTGTACTACCTCGGCGACCGCACCTGGCTGCGGGCCACCCCCGACGAGGCCGACCTGCGGGCCACCGAGCGGCGGATCGAGGCCCTGTGGGCGGCGATCGACCGCGCGCACCGCACCGGGGACTGGCGCGCCACCCCGAACAGACTGTGTTCCTGGTGCGACCATCAGGCTCGATGCCCAGCCTTCGGCGGCACCCCACCACCGCTACCGCAGCAGACATCCATGGTGCCGCTCGACGAGGCCGCCCCCACCGTCTGCGAGGCGGACGGCTGATGGCGGTCTCAGGCCGGGCCCCGTTCCCCGCGGACAGCCCGTTTACGGTGCCGACATCCTCGGCTCGCCGGCGGCGGTGGCTCCACCGGGCCTCCTCGGGGGCACTCCAGATCACCCGATTACCAAAAGTAATATCGATCGGATCTTCAGTACTGCCAGCGGTACAGTCGGCGACGGCGAGATGCCGATCATCGTTCGGTCGTTGGGGAGATCGACCACGGTAGCCGAACGGCCGCCCCAGGTCAGTCGGGGCCGAGCGCAGGCAGGACAGGCACGACGTGTCGAGAGAGACCGTGTCGAGAGACGTCGAGAGAGACACAGCGCGCCGCGAGGGAGAGGACATCACGATGGCCCGACGGACCGGATCGTCCCGAGGCGGGAAGCGGGGCGCGGTCGCGGGCAGCCCGCCCGGCCGGGAGGACCGCGGGTCGCGGCCCGGCGAGTACGCTGCCGGCCGCGACGGCCGGGCTCCCGAGCACCCGGGCGGCCGGCGAGAAGACGGACCGGACGCCGCACCCGCGGCCCGCGCCGCCAAGCTGACGAAGGTCTATGGCTCCGGTGATACCATCGTCACGGCACTGCGCGAGATCAACCTGGCCTTCCCCCGCGGCCGATTCACCGCAATCATGGGGCCGTCCGGGTCGGGGAAGTCGACGCTGATGCACTGCCTGGCCGGGTTGGACACGGTCACCCGGGGACGGGTCTTCATCGGCAATGTGGACCTGTCCCGGCTGTCCGACAAGCAACTGACCCAGTTGCGTCGCGACCGCATCGGGTTCATCTTCCAGCAGTTCAACCTGCTGCCCACGCTGACCGCGGCCGAGAACATCACGCTGCCGTTGAGCATCGCCGGGCGTTCGCCGGACCGGGCCTGGATGCGCACCGTCGTTGACGCGGTCGGTCTCGCACCGCGGTTGAAGCACCGGCCGAGCGAACTCTCGGGCGGTCAGCAGCAACGGGTTGCCTGCGCGCGGGCACTGGTCACCCGGCCGGAGATCATCTTTGCCGACGAGCCGACCGGCAACCTCGACTCCCAGTCGGGAGCCGAGGTGCTGTCGTTCCTGCGTGACTCGGTCTCCGAACTCGGGCAGACAATCGTCATGGTCACCCACGACGCGACGGCGGCGTCCTACTCGGACGAAGTGATCTTCCTTGCCGACGGTCGACTCGTTGACGCGATCGCGAACCCGACCGCGGAGGAGGTGCTGGACCGGATGAAGCACCTCGACGCCGCCGCGGACGGCTTGGCGGCCGACGGCGAGATCGCTGACGGCCGGGACGGTGGCTTCGAAGAACACGACGCCGACAGGCGCACCCCCCGCTACCGCGACGACCATAACGACACCGACGGTCGCTACGGGCCTGCCGGTGGCTACCCAGACCAGGTCTACCCAGACCAGCCGACCTACGGGCGGGACGAGCACGATCCCTATCAGAACCATTACCCGGAGCGGCGCACCGGCCAGTTCGAGGCAATCCCCGCCCCGGACCTCGGGCCCGACGCCGGTGGGCAGCCGGCCTCCAGGCGGGTCGGCGGCACGCGCCACGGTGAGGAGTACCACTCCGGCCGCTCCCACCACCGGCCGGTGCCGAGCCCTGGCGGCGGGCCTCCACTCACCGACCCCGGCCGCACCGGCGGTTTCGGTCCTCGCCCCGGCCATGTTGACGGCCCCGGCCATGTCGACGGCCCCGGCCGTGTTGACGGCGGACGGGACAGTTACCACCCGGATGACACGGAGCCGGCGGGCTGGACCTGAGCCGATGCTGCGCGCCACCCTCAAGAGCCTGCTGGCCCGCAAGGCCCGGCTGGTGCTCTCCATGCTGGCGGTCGTCGCCGGGGTGAGCTTCGTGACCGGGACCCTGGTCCTGACCGACACCCTCAACCGGACGTTCGACACCCTCTTCACCAACATCAACAAGAACGTCAGCGTCGCCGTGCGCTCGGTCAACGCGATCGACCCGACGAGCGACGTCGGCCGCCCGCCGCTACCGGCCTCGCTCCTCCCCACCACCGCCGGAGTGGACGGGGTGCGGGTGGCGGTTGGCAAGGTCAACGGCCAGGCCGTCCTCGTCGACCCGGCCACCGGCAAGCCCTCGAACACCAACGGTGCGCCGGGGATCGGTATCAGCTGGACCGGGGGTCAGCCCACCTCGGCGGAGGAGATCGCCGAGGGTCGCCCGCCCGGCCCCGGGGAGATCGTCGTCGACCGGGCGACCGCGGAGAAGCTCCACCTGCCGCTCGGGGCAAAGATCTCGGTGCAGACCAAGGGTCCGCCCGCGCAGTACACCCTGGTCGGCACCTTCCGGATCGGCGGTCAGGACAGTCTCGGGGGCGCCGCCATCACCGCGTTCGACACCGCCACCGCCCAGCGGGTCCTGCTCGCGCCCGACCGGTTCAGCGCGATCCACCTGGCCGCCGAGCCCGGCCTGACCCAGGAGGAGCTGCGGGCCCGAGTCGCCGCCGCGCTCCCGCCGGGTGTCGAGGCGATCACCGGCAGGCAGTTGGCGGATGAGAGCGCCAGTGCCGTGCAGAACGCCGTCAGCGGCTTCTCCACCTTTCTGCTGATCTTCGCCGCCATCTCGGTCTTCGTTGGCGCCTTCATCATCTTCAACACCTTCACGATGCTCGTCGCCCAACGGGTGCGGGAACTGGCCCTGCTGCGAGCGATCGGGGCGAGCAAACGTCAGGTCCAGGTGTCCCTGCAGGTCGAAGCGGCGCTGGTCGGCTTCGCCGGGGCCAGTGCCGGCCTGGTGGCCGGCACTGGGCTCGCGCTGCTGCTGCGCGCCGCCGTCGGCCTGTTCGGCGTGGAGCTGCCCAGCGGTGCGCTGGTCTTCCGCCCCCGCACCGTCGTGATCGCCTACACCGTCGGTGTGCTCATCACCGCCGCGGCGGCGTTCGTGCCAGCCCGCAAGGCCGCGTCGGTGCCACCGATCGCGGCGATGCGGGAGACCTACGTGCTGCCGACCCGCTCGCTGCGCTCCCGGGCGATCGCCGGGTCGGTGCTCACCGCGCTCGGCATCGTCCTGATGATCCTCGGCACTGCCTCGGCGGGCAAGCCGGGAGCCACCGCCGTCGGGGTGGGCGCGGCGGGGATCTTCCTCGGCGTCGCCACCCTCTCACCGCTGCTGTCCGGACCGATCATCCGGGTCCTCGGCGCACCGTTGGCGAGGATGTTCGGGGCCACCGGCCGGCTCGGCCGGGAGAACGCGATGCGCAACCCGCGCCGGACCGCCTCCACCGCCTCCGCGTTGATGATCGGACTCGCCCTGGTCAGCGCCTTCTCCGTGCTCGGACAGTCGATCAAGGAGTCGGTGCGGGAGACAGTGTCGAACAGCCTCGGCGCCAATTTCTACCTGACTCCCCAGAACTTCGGGCAGGGATTCAGCGGTGAGGTGGCTCGCGAGCTGGCCGGCAAGCCCGGCATCGAGATCGCCACGGGTCTTCGGGGCGGCCTGGTGAAGATCTCCGGGCAGAGCTCCCAGGTGCTGGCCGGCGACCCGGCGGGTCTGGTCAAGATGCTGGCCATCAAGGAGGTGACCGGTGACGTCCACGCCCTCGGCGACGGCACGATCCTGGCCGAGGACTCCACCGCCGCGGACCACCAGCTACGGGTGGGGCAGAAGGTCCCGGTCACCTTCGCTGACGGCCGCGCGGAGCTGACCCTGGTGGGCACCTACAAGAAGAGCCAGGTAGCCGGCAAGTGGATCATCTCCACGAGCGAGTTCGCCCGGCATTCCACCGATGACCTCGACCTGTTTGTCCTGGTGAAGAGGGCGAGCGGGGCAGACCCGGCGATGGTCCGGGCCGAGATCGCCACGGTGGTCAAGTCGTTCGCCACCGTGGCGGTCCGGGACCAGTCCGAGTTCGTCGCACAGCAGGAGAAGCAGGTCGACCAGCTGCTCGGGTTCATCTACGTGCTGCTGGCCTTGGCAGTCGTCATCGCACTGTTCGGTATCGTCAACACCCTGGCGCTCTCGGTAATCGAACGGACCCGGGAGATCGGTCTGCTGCGTGCGGTCGGCATGACGCGGTCGCAGATGAGGCTGATGGTCATCCTTGAATCAATGATCATCTCGGTCTTCGGAGCCGTGCTGGGCGTCGTCGTCGGGAGCATCTTCGGCTGGGCGCTGACGAAGGCGCTGGCCTCCCTGGGAATCAGCACGTTCGCCTACCCGGTACGGACGATCCTGCTCGTGGTCCTCACCGGGGCGATCCTCGGCGTGCTCGCCGCCGTCTTCCCCGCCCGGCGCGCCGCCCGCATGGACGTCCTGCGCGCCATCTCCGCCGTCTGACCCAGCACCCACCAGCACCGGCCAGCACCCGGAACGGGCGAATCCGGGGGAGCAAGGCACGGTCCCGGCCCCGCGAACCGTGCCTTGCTCCCCCGAACTCCCCCGGGCCCCCCGGC
>NZ_CDWRCK010000075.1:16995-17747 GCF_977927595.1 Frankia sp. CcWB3 | reverse complement strand
GCGACAACCGGCCCGCCCACGCCCGAACCGTTGCCCTACGACGGGGTCGCCTCCGTCGCGGTGGGAACCGTGCTGTGGGCCATCGCCGCGCTGGTCCTGGCGTTCTTCCTCGACGACCTGCGGGACGACGGCCGGCTCTGGTGGTTCGCGACGGCGATCTGCGGCTTCGTCCTCGGGCTCGCCGGCCTGTGGATCGTGATCCGCCGCCGCAACCGGCTGCGGGCGCGGGGAACCCCCGACCACACGGATCGATAGTCCAGCGACCGGAACCCACCGGCGCGGCTCAGGTCTCGTCGAGGTCGTCCTCCGCGGTTCGGAAGGCGGTACCGTCAGGGTCGCGCAGCGCCGCGGCCAGCGCATGCCGCCGGTCCCACTGCCCGCCGCGCCAGGCCAGGGCCCGCGCGAGCGCGTCCGAGCCGGCCTCGGCATCCACGTGGATCTCGCCGCCGATCCCGCCGAGTACCCGCCAGGGCACCCGGGTCGGCCGGCCGGCGAGATCCTCGACCAGCAGCGGGTCGTGAACCCGGTACGGTGTGCCGTCCGGTGCCTGCCGGGCCTCGCCGGGGCCCGCCGAGACGATCTCGCAGGTGCCCGCCTCGGCGGCGAGGCGCACGCCGAGGACGTGGGCCACCTCGGCCGCCCGGTCCAGCGGGAGACGCAGCCCGAAGCGGTCCGCGCCGAGCAGCCCCAGCATGTCCGGTGCGTCCACCACCACGACGTCGGCGCAGGACCGGACGCCGTCCGGGGTGCGG
>NZ_CDWRCK010000075.1:6168-16970 GCF_977927595.1 Frankia sp. CcWB3 | reverse complement strand
GCGGCGGGTCGAACCGCCCGTCGTGGGCGGAACCGTCCGGCGCCGTCAGGACCCGGGCCACCGCGTCGACCGCGGCGATGTACAGCGTGCGAGCCGCGGGCCACGGTACGTCCCGGTCGGCGTCGCCCAGCCGGTCGAGCAGGTCCATCACCGCGCCCAGGTCGCCGAGGACGTCCTCCAGCGTCAGCCGGCAGCCGAGGTGGCGCAGGAACTCGTCGTCGACCCCCGGGAGCGGTGCCGCCGGCGCGAACAGCCCGGTGAGCAGGGGGTCCGCGTCGGGTAGGACGAGCTCGCCCGGAGGCAGAACCCTGCCGTCCCGGTGCGCCGGGTGTTCCGCGGAGTGGGGCGCCCGGCCGTCGCCACCGACGGGCAGCACCGCGTGTCGCGCCAGCCACCAGCGCGTATAGGACGGCTCGGGGGCGAACACGACGTCCCGCAACGGTGGTCGGGCGAGCTCGGCGAGCGCCTCGGGCCAGGCGGCCCGGTCGACGAGTTCGAGGTCGCGTACCGCCGCGAACACCCCGATCATGGCGGGTGCCGGTGGCCCGCCGGGAGGCGGCCGACGCAGGTTCGCCGAGCCGCCCGGCGCACCGTGGTCGTCCGCCGTGACGTCGTCAACCCAGGTGTCGCTGTCGTCGAGGTCGAGCAGGATCTGCTCGTCGGGATCCAACGGCAGGTCGTGGGCGTGCAACACCCCGAAGGTATGCAGCACACCGACCTTCGCCAGCACCTCGGCGGGCCAGGCCCGCGCGACCTCGGCGCTCAGGGTGCCGAAGGGTGCGTCCTCGGCGAGCACCCGATCCAGGGGGCCTCCCTGGATCAGCAGCTCGCCGGCCGGGGTGAAGCCACCGTCGCCGTCCGGCAGCAGCAGCTCGTCGAGCCAGCTCAGGTCGGCCGTGGACTCCTCGCTCGCGTCCCGGGCCAGCGCCAGCACCGCGTTCGCCAGGGCGGTGAGATCATCGGGATCGTCCTCCGGATCGGCGTCCAGGACCGCCTCGCGTACCGCCGCATCCCGTAGGACACCCGCCGGAGTGCCCTCAAGCGCGCCGAGGGTGCGCAGGGCATCCCGCGCCGCGTCCTGGGCGCAGGCGTCGGGATGTACGACCCGCAGCGGCAGCCCCGATCGGGCCAGCGCGACGATGTCGAGGTCGGCGGTGGGCAGCAGGGTCCCACGCGGACCGGTGACCATCCGCGTCCGCAAGGCGCTGGACCCGGCTGCGCCGCTCGGCTCGGTGCCCTCCCAGGGCGCGGGAACCTCCGCGACCGGTACTGGAAGCGCGCCGAGCGCGTCCCGGTCCGGCGCCCCGACCAGGAGCGGATAGAGACGTCCCCACCAGTGTGGCGGGCGGGACACCCCGGAGAGCAGCTCGACCAGGGCGGCGCTGTCCACCCGTCGAACGCCCAGGGTGGAGAGTGCGGTACGCCACCGGCGGGCAGCATAGGCCGCCGGGAGCAGGCCGGGAACCTTCCCAGCGACCTTCGCCGCGACCTTCGCCGCGACGGTGTCGTCACCATCCGGACCCGCCCCGTCCGTGCCGGCGATCTCGGCCGGGTCGGTCCCGGTCCAGGAGGAGCGCAGCAGCTCGGTGACCGCATCGGTCGCGGGGCCGAGATCGCAGACGGAACAGTCCCGGCCACGCAGACCGCCGGGCAGTAGCGCCGCGTCCGGGAGAAGTCGGGTCAGCGCGTCCCGTAGCCTGCCGTCGACCTCGCCCACCGGCAGCCCCGTCGGCACGAGGGCCAGCGCGGCCAGCGGGTCGCCAGGCGTCTCGTCTGGATCTCTGCCGGCGTCTGGATCCCTGCCGGCGCCCAGGTATTCGGCCAGCGCCACGGTGGCTGCGCTCAGCTGATCGGTGAGCCAGTCCCGTAACGGACCCGATACCGTGTGTCGACGCGAGGGATCCAGTGGCAGCTCGACGCTCGCCAGGATCGGCAGCGAGATCGGTTCGTCCGTCGGCTGAGGTGCCCGCACGACCCGGGCGACGCCCTCGGGCCATCCGCCGTCGCGGACCATGACCCGGGCGGTGAAGCGGTTCCGGCCGCGCTCCTCTACCGGGCGGTCGGCCAGCAGGCTGGCCGGGATCATGCCGCTACGGGCGATGCCGCGCCATCGCTCGCCGTCGAGATCGCCGTCGAGCTCGGCGATCTCCACACGCGTCGACGTCGCGCTCGACGCGGGCTGGGATGAGCCGCCCCCGCGGATCCATCGACAGGTGATCGTTCGAACGGTCCCGTTGACGTCGACCACGATCTCGCTGGGACCGCCGAGGACGAGCGGCAGGGTCGGATCGAGCCCGGCCAGCAGATCCCGGGCCGCCGTGGCCGCCGCGACGTCCCGCAGCGGGAGGCGGACCACGGTGTCGTACCCGTCCGGCGGTGCAGGCGGCGCGGGAAGATCGAACGGTAGCCGGAGGATGGGTACCGCCCCGTCGCGCCGGGCCAGTTCTTCGGGCAGGCCCGGCGCCGGCGCCGGCGCCGTGGTGCCGGCGCCGCCGCCCACCCCCGCGGCCGTCACGGCCTCGATCACCCTGCTCTTCGACCAGGTGACTCCGGACGCCCCCGCGCCCGGGCGGGACCGGGAGACGATCGAGGGATCGTCGCTCACCGCGAGTACCGCGGCGAATCCGGCGCCGAACCGCCCTACCGACGTGGTGTCCCGTTTCGCCGAGGCACGCAGGGTCGACAGCGCCTCCACCCCCGCCGGGCTCAGCGGTGCCCCCGTGTTGGCGATCTCTAACAGGCCGCCGGGACCGGCGCCGGTCTTCGAAACATCAGGAGCATCCGGGGCAGCTAGAACGTCCGGTGCATCCGACTCCGAAGCGGAGGTGCGCAGCCGCAGGTACACCCGGGCCGGGACGCCGGCCTCACGCGCGGCGTCGACCGCGTTCTGCACAAGTTCGACGACGAGGCGGTCGCGGTAGGCGCCGAGAGCCGCGTCCTCCTCGGCATTGGCGTCTTCCCGGAAGCGGGCCGGGGAGGCGGCCCAGGCGTCAAGAACCCGCTGCCGGATCGCGGCGGTTCCGTACTCGTCGGCGGGAGCGCGCGGGATCGTCACTGGCACCCGTCCATACTCGTCTTCCCGCCCGGCAGGGCGGGGGGTCGGGTCCGGCACACCGGCGCGCGCGGACGGCCGGATACGACCGCGTACCGGTTTGTACTGGGTGGTATCTGGTGGTACCGGTTTGTATCTGGTGGTACCTGGTGGTACCGGGCAGGATGGGATACCCGGCCGGGACGCGGTGCCGGGCAGGATGGAGGGATGCCACCCCGCGGACGCCGCCAGGATCCCCTGGCGACCGGTACCGAGCTGGCCGCGACGTTGGCGGACCAGTGGCAGCGGATCGTCGATGCGGTGAGTGTCCTGCCCGACGGGACTCTCGGGGCGCCGAGTCCGCTGCCCGGCTGGATGGTCGGCGACCTCGTCCTGCACGTCTCCCGCTCCGCGACCGCGCTCACCGAGGCCCTGGCCCCCGCGGTCCCGGCGTCCCGGCGCACGACGGATCTCGTCACGGCGAGGGATCTCGTCACCGCGAGCGGCTACCTGACGGGCGCCGGAACCCGGGCGGAGGCCGTCGCGGACACCGCCCGCTCGCTGGCGGCAAACCGTGGGCCGGCCGAGATCAGAGGCCGGCTGGCCGGCGAGGTGTCGGCCGCGGTGGCCGCCATGGCCGCGGCGACTCAGGAAGCGGTGGTCCCGACGCCGGGCGGCCCGATGCGACTGGCGGAGTTCCTGCGCACCCGAGCGGTCGAGGCGGTGGTGCACGGCCTCGAGCTAGGCGTCACGCCGGCCCGGGGGGCGCTCAAGGCGGCGACGAAGGTGTTCGCGGAGATGTTCGCCGAGCGGGCACCCGGACGCTCGGTGGAACTGCGGGTGCCGCCGTTCACGGCCGTGCAGATCGTCGAGGGTCCACGCCATACCCGGGGCACACCGCCGAACGTCGTCGAGGCCGAACCTGTCGCCTTCGTCCTGCTGTGCGCGGGCCGCCTGCCGTGGGCCGAGGCGGTGGCCGACGGCCGGGTCGCGGCCAGCGGCGAGCGCGCCGACCTCAGTTCCTACCTGCCCCTCCTGTAGGTGCGGGTTGGCTGGGCCGGATGATCTACCAGGGACGATCTGGTCCGTCCGGGGCATGCGCGCACAACGGCCGATGCGCGTCCTCACTGCTAGCGTGGTGGGAGGTAGCTGCCGGGGCGAGGCGGTGGTCGGAGTGGTCGGCGCGTCTCGGCACGTCGGCGGACGAGCCCGGCACCTCTATAGTCCCGCATGGTCCCGCGCGAGATCGTCCGCATTCTTCGGTATCCCTGACCTGTCGAGGAGTCCTGGTGCCAGACGTCGCACCCCGCTTCGGCGCCATCCCCGGATGGGAATCCGACCTCTCCGACGAGCCGGGGCCGCGTGACGCCTGTGGTGTGTTCGGGGTGTGGGCGCCCGGCGAGGACGTGGCGAACCTGGCCTACTACGGCCTGTACGCGCTGCAGCACCGCGGTCAGGAGGCCGCCGGCATCGCGGCCGGGGACGGCCGGACTGTGGTGGTCTTCAAGGAACTGGGGCTCGTCGCTCAGGTCTTCGACGAGGTCACCCTGTCCAGCCTGAGCGGCCATGTGGCGGTCGGCCACACCCGGTACTCGACGACGGGCTCTTCTACCTGGGAGAATGCCCAGCCGTCGTACCGCACCGCCCGCTTCGGCGGCCCCATCGCGCTCGGGCACAACGGCAACCTCACCAACATCGTCGAGCTTGCGCGGACGCTCGGCGCGGAGCGGGACCGCCTGCGGGCGACCACCGACTCGGACCTCATCACCGCCATGCTCGCCGACCATCCCGGCCCGACCCTCGTCGACGCGGCGATGGACGTGCTGCCCCGCCTGACCGGGGCCTTCTCGCTGGTCTTCTCGGACGCCTCGACGCTGTATGCCGCCCGGGACGCGCACGGGATCCACCCGCTCGTGCTCGGCCGGCTCGACGGCCATCCCGACGGCGCGTGGATCGTCGCCAGCGAGACGGCTGCCCTCGACATCGTCGGCGCCACTCTCGTGCGGGAGATCGTTCCCGGTGAGCTGGTCGTTATCGACGCCGAGGGGATGCGTTCTCGCACGTTCGCCCGGCCCGATCCGCACGGCTGCCTGTTCGAGTACGTCTATCTCGCCCGCCCGGACACGTCGATCGCCGGACGCTCCGTGCACGCCACCCGGGTCGACGTCGGCCGGCAGTTGGCCCGCGAGGCGCCGGTGGAGGCCGACCTGGTCATCCCCGTGCCGCAGTCCGGGGTACCCGCCGCGGTCGGCTACGCGGAGGAGTCGGGCATCCCGTTCGGCGAGGGCCTGGTCAAGAACTCCTATGTCGGGCGCACCTTCATCCAGCCCTCGCAGACGATCCGGCAGCGCGGGATCCGGCTCAAGCTGAACCCCCTGCGGGACGTGATCGAGGGGCGTCGCCTCGTCGTGGTGGACGACTCGATCGTCCGCGGCAACACGCAGCGCGCGCTGGTGCGCATGCTGCGGGAGGCCGGCGCGGCCGAGGTCCACATCCGGATCTCCTCGCCGCCGGTACGGTGGCCCTGCTTCTACGGCATCGACTTCGCGACCCGCGCCGAGCTGATCGCCAGTGAGGCGGGCATCGAGGAGATCAGAACCTCTCTCGGGGCCGACTCGCTGGCCTACGTCTCGTTGGAGGGCCTCATCGAGGCCTCCCGCCAACCGGCCGGCACGCTCTGCCGGGCCTGCTTCGACGGCGTGTACCCGGTTCCGCTGAACGATTCTGACAAGCTCGGCAAGCATCGGCTGGAGGCGACGGGCGGCGCGGAGACCACCGAGGACATGATCACCGAGGCGCTGCGGCGCGGCGTGACGCTGGGCATGAACGGTGCCGATCTCTCCCCGGACAACCACGACGCCGAGCCCGAGCTTGAGCCCGAGCCCCAGCCGGCCGGGGTGAGGCCCGCATGAGCGGTGGATTGAACTCGTACCGGGCGGCCGGGGTCGACGTGGCCGCGGGCGAGCGTGCCGTCGAGCTGATGCGTGGTCACGTCGCGCGCGCCACCCGGCCCGAGGTCGTCGGTTCGCTCGGCGGATTCGCCGGCCTGTTCGCGCTGGACACGGCGCGGTACCGCCGGCCGCTGCTCGCCTCGTCGACCGATGGTGTGGGTACCAAGATTGCCGTTGCCCGGGCCCTGGACACGCACGGCACCGTGGGTATTGATCTGGTCGCCATGGTCGTCGACGACCTCGTGGTGTGCGGCGCGGAGCCGCTGTTCCTGCTCGACTACATCGCGTGCGGCTCCCTGGTCCCCGCGCGCGTGGCCGAGATCGTCTCCGGCATCGCAACCGGCTGCGAGCAGGCGGGGGCGGCGCTGGTCGGCGGGGAGACCGCCGAGCACCCCGGGCTCATGGGTAGCGACGACTACGACCTGGCCGCGACGGGGGTCGGGGTCGTGGAGGCCGACGACGTGCTCGGGCCGGAGCGAGTCCGGCCCGGGGACGTGGTGGTCGCGATGGCATCATCCGGCATCCACTCCAACGGCTTCTCGCTCGTACGGCATATCTTGTTCGGTCCCGTCGATTCTGGCCAGCCAGGTGGGATTCCCGAGACCGCGCGGGAGGATCTGGAGTCATACGTCCCGTCCCTGGGGGGCACGCTGGGCGCGTCCCTGCTGGTTCCGACCCGCATCTATGCCCGGGACTGCCTGGCGCTGGCCGCGGCTGTCGAGGTGCACGCCTTCGCCCACATCACCGGCGGCGGTCTCGCGGCGAACCTCGCTCGGGTCATCCCGCCGGGCCTGCTGGCCACGGTGGACCGGGCGTCGTGGTCAGTGCCCCCGATCTTCGGTCTGCTCGCCGAGCGCGGCGGGGTGACCCAGGCGGACATGGAAGCCACCTTCAACCAGGGAGTCGGCATGGTAGCGGTCCTGCCGGCCACCGCGGTCGCCGACGCTCTCGCGCTGCTCGCCGCGCGGGACGTGCCGGCCTGGGTGGCAGGGGAGGTCGGCGCGGCGGGCGCTCCGGAGCCAGCCGGCGCGGCCAGAGCTCGGCTCGTCGGCCGGCATCCACGCTGAGACGGCCCCTCCGGGGGCAGCACGTCCGGGCAGGGCAACCCCCTGGGCAGGGCAACCCCCCGGGCAGGTTGGGCAACCTGTCCGGGCAGCCTGGGCTGATCAGGAGTGAACTGGCGAAGAAGCATGCAGCGCAGCCAGGATCACGGCAGCACGTTATGGCGGTGGGAGCCCGGGTCTGAGCCCGGACGACCACCATCGGCGACGACCACCGCGGTGAGCCTGCCGCGGTGAGCGACTACCGAAGCGACGCTGTCAGCGGGAGGAACGTCGATCGTCCTCGTCGTCTGCGTAGGCGTCGTATCCGTAGTCGTCATCTACGTACGAGTCGTCGTTGTTGTTCTCGCGCGTCGAGCCCGCGCCCAGATCCGCCTTCAATCGGTCGAGATCCATAGTGGGCGAGTTGTACTTGAGCTCGCGGGCGACTTTCGTCTGCTTGGCCTTAGCTCGGCCGCGCCCCATGGCTCGACCCCCTCGAACATGACGACGGGGACCCGCCCCGGTGCTCTCACTGTCTCGTGCTTCCCGAGACTACAGGGACCGGAGGCTTCTCGGCACCCCAACCCGACAGTTGCCTGTCCCCGGACAAGGTGCCCGCGATCGGAAACGGTGTATGAACCCGCTTGTCCGGTGGGTTCGATCGGGGATATCTGCTCGTCCCCGCCGTCGGCGGCCCGTTTGACGGGGCCTAGATGTGATCATCGTCACCTGTCCCCGTTGACGTTCAGGCCTCCGCCGGGCGGGTGATCGTTCCTGGTGGCGGGGGTGTGCCTCGCCCCCACGGTGTGCTTCGCCCCACCCCGGTCGGCATCAGGGCAGCAGGATCCCCCGCAGGCGTCCCACGTCGGTCATGCGGCGTTCGGCGAGCCGCTCCGCGGCCTCGGTCGGGGTCACCCCCTCAGCTTCGGCGAGGCGGAACACCTCCGAGGTGGTGTCGAAGATCTGCGCGGCCCTGGCCCGGGCCCGCTCCGGCGAGTAGCCCTCGATCTCGTCCGCGACCTGGATCAGGCCGCCGGCGTTGACCACGAAGTCGGGGGCGTACAGGACTCCGGCGTCGGCAAGCTGCCGCCCGGCCTCGGGCTGCGCGAGCTGGTTGTTGGCGCCGCCGCAGACAACGCCGGCTCGCAGCCGGCGGACGGTCTCCACGCTCAGCGCTCCGCCCAGCGCGCAGGGGGCGTACACGTCGACGTCGAGGTCGAGCAGGTCGTCCGGGTCCGGCACGGTCTCGGCCGCCGGGAACTCCACCCGCAGCCGGGCCAGGGCCACCGGGTCCACGTCGCCCGCGACCACCGAGGCGCCGCTGTCGAGGAGATGCCCGACGAGCCGCCGCCCGACCTTGCCGACTCCCGAGACCGCGACGCGGCGCCCCGCCAGGCTCGGCGTTCCCCACCGGTGCCGGGCGGCGGCGCGCATGCCCTCGAAGACTCCGTAGGCGGTCAGCACGCCGGAGTCGCCCGAACCGCCGTGCGCCGGTGACCGTCCGGTCACCCACCGGGTTTCCCGGGCGATGATGTCCATGTCCGCCACGTAGGTACCGACGTCGCAAGCGGTGATGTACCGGCCGCCCAGTGAGGCGACATGGCGGCCGAAGGCGCGCAGCAGCGGCTCCGACTTCGCGACGGCCGGATCACCGATGATGACGGCTTTGCCGCCGCCGAGGTCCAGCCCGGCGCAGGCGGCCTTGTAGGCCATCGCCCGGGACAGGGCGAGGGCGTCCGCCAACGCGACCTCCTCGTCGGCGTAGGGGTGGAAGCGGGTACCGCCCAGCGACGGCCCCAGCGCCGTCGAGTAGACGGCGATGATCGCGTGAAGACCCGAGGGACGGTCCGAGCACAACAGCACCTGCTCATGGTCACAAACGGCGCTGAACAGGGACGACATGGCGCACCTCTCTCCTCGGGGCCTCCGTGGGGCACGCGGCCCCCACCGCCCTGATCCCGCGCCGCGGGCCGAACCACCCGCGCCGCGCCCAGGGCCCGCAGATCGTGTCCTGGCGAACCCTACGGCGCCGGTAGGCCGGACGGCTTGTGTGCGGACGTGCCAGGATCCAGGGCATCCGCGTGGGTGTCGTCGGTCGGATCGCGCGCGGTACGTGGGTCCTGAGGTGCCCGTCGTCTCCCCCGCGGCGTATCTGCGGGTGTACGAACCGCTCGCTGCCTTTCCCGCGGCCGAACGTGGCCGCTGGCAGCGTTACGCCGCCGCGGGGCCGCCGTCGCGCCGGGCCGGTTCCCGCCGGGAGCGGGTCCTGGCGCTAGTCGCGACCGTCCGTCCCACCCTTGACGTCGCCGACGAGTCGGCCTTCGTCCAGTGGATCGACGGTCTGATGTTCGTCTGTCCGTGGTCGACCCAGCTGCGGGTGTGGCAGGCGGCGCTCGAGTTCCGCGGCCTGATGCCCGACCGCGTCGCGGAGGCGTTCCTGCCACGGCGGATCATCGAGCCGGCCGAGGTCGAGCTGGACCGGTGGAAGGCCCGCCGCCCCGCGCTCAAGGTCCACGTGCAGACCTGTACCTGGATGGTGCCACCGCCGTGGTTCCTGCTCTTCGACCCGGCCGAACGGTCCCTGGTCACGGGGGACACCGCCGAGCGGTCCATGATCTACCGCACCACGATGAGCCTCGCCAGACGGCGGGCGGGCCGGGCGGTGGAGGCGGTGGAGGCGCTGCGGGCGAGCTCTCCGGACGCCCCGGGAGTCGAGGGCGTCGGCGAGCTGGCCCGTTGGCTGGGGTCCTTCCATCCACAGAGCAGGGTCGAACTGGACTACGACGGGCTAGTTGACCTGCTGGACGATGACATGCTTCGGCGCGACAACTCTGTAGAGGACATCGTCGAGGCTGTCAGTGCGTTACGCCGTGGGCGAACAGACCTAGCGGTCGAAGCCTACGAACGAGTCCTGATGAGGTGGAGGCCCCTGCAGGCACGGGAATCCGCGAGCTGATCGGCGCATTCTGTTAACTGAGAGTTGCCGCCCGCTTCGGACGAGCTGTGACTAGTCAGTAGATGGTCCTGACGTGCCATGTCCGAAATGCCCCCGAAGGATGCACGATCTGTATGGGACGGAGCGACGCTCTGTGACGGGAGGCCAAACGCAATGACGACACGAACGCCAGACGCTGAGCCGCTGCTGACGCCCGCCGAGGTTGCCACGATGTTTCGGGTGGACCCGAAGACCGTGACCCGGTGGGCGAAGGCCGGAAAGCTGACGTCGATTCGGACCCTGGGCGGCCACCGCCGGTACCGAGAGGCGGAGGTGCGTGCCCTGCTGAAGGGAGTTCCGAGCATCGGAAGTGACATCTAGGTTCGCGCCAACCTGGCGCGTTGCACGAGCCCCCTCCTCTCCTCGGGTACGGGTCCTCGGGTGCGGGCCGCACGGCTGACAGTGCGAGGGCGTCGGTCGTGAGTCCCGCGGAATAGGGCCGAAGGTCTCGAGAGCGGTTGATCGTCCCGTATCGGACGACAGCCGGAGGCTGCGGTATCACCATCGGGCCGCTGATGGAGGGGTAGATAGATCCAGGCGTCGGGTCGTCCGGCATGTGGGTGAGCCCATGCGTCGGGGTCCTGTCCCGCCGACGTCCCGCGTCAAGGACCACCTCCGCACCGGGAGGGCGCTGGGTGGACCTGCTGGGGAACCGGCGGACGGCTGTTACGGTTGTCCGCCGGTCTCGTCGCGCTGGGCCGAGGCACTGGACGGACAGCCGAGGCACTGGACAGCCGAGAGGCTGGACAGAGATCGCTGGACAGAGATCCGAGCTGCCCGGA
>NZ_CDWRCK010000075.1:1581-5542 GCF_977927595.1 Frankia sp. CcWB3 | reverse complement strand
GGCGCCGATGACCAGGGCTGGGGGCGGAAGTCGGCTGTGCCCGGTTTCCGGCCCAGTACCAGCGCCTTCCGGTTCACGAACAGCTTCGCTCCGCAACCGTTGCTGGCCGTTTCGGCGCCATGGTCGACTCGGCGGCTGGGCCTCGGCGACGCCAGCCGGGGCCTGTGCGGCGGGATGATCTACGCTGTGCGTGATCTGTTCGAGGCCGGAATCGGGCCGCCGCCTGACGTCGTGGCGCCGGCCGTCGGGTCCCCGCTGTACGCGTACCTCGTCCGCCGCCTGCTGGAGAGCTTCGACATCCCGCGGGGGGTGGCCCGCTACTACCGGCTCATGCAGGGTGCCGACGCCGACGCCAACCGGGGGATCCGGGTCCGGCCGGGGGTCGCGCGGACGAGCCTGGCGGACGAGTGGCCACGGATCCGGCTCGATCTGGACGAGGGGTTGCTGTCCCCGATCGGGATCATCACGGTGCGGTCCTCCGATCCGCGGCTGCTCGGCCTGAACCATCAGGTGCTCGCTTACGCCTATATCCAGGCCGGAACGTCGATTACGCTCCGTGTCTATGATCCGGACACTCCCGGGGACCGGGCCGACGAGGTCACGCTGAGTTTCGATCTCGCCGAGGTCCATGGTCGCGGCGATCCCGCCGGGCCGGCGCGGATCGAGCACTCGATCGCGATCGGGGGGCGGCCGGTCCGAGCCTTCTTCCGTTCCCGCTACCGATGGGTCGACCCGCGCCGCGCCATCGCGCCCGCGGCCGGCCGCCCCGCGGGGCAGGAGGCGCCGCCGGGCCGTTCACGCCTGGAGAAGGGTCGGTGACGCGGCAGCCGGGTGGTCGGCTGGCCGGCCAGGGGAGCGTTCCCACGGGGATGCCGAGCGGTCGGGATGGCCCGGGAAGGGTTTGTCGTCCGACCGGGCCATCCCCTATGCTTGCGGTGTTTCAGACGATCGACGTCGCGGCTGGGCGGATGCGCAGCCTCGCTGAGGGTCGTCGCCGCGCCCCCATCGTCTAGCGGCCCAGGACGTCGCCCTTTCAAGGCGGTAGCACGGGTTCGAATCCCGTTGGGGGCACGGATAGTAGTTAATAGGTTATTTTGTGTAATCAGCCGAGGTGCCTCCGAGCGGCAGCGATGACAGCAAATTGATCGACTGCTTCTTCAAGTTATCAATCATGCCGTCCGTAATGTCAGATTATGTGACATTCATTCCTGATGTACCGCGGTGCAAGGCCCTCGCCGCCTTGGTTGCACGGGGGAGACCTCGGCGATGATCCCCGTTGAGCCAGCGGCCGGATGCAGGTGTGTCATCTGGGCCAGGCCCCGGAGGAACTTCAGTGGCGACTGTTCGAGATCACCCAGCTCACCGTACGTCTCCATTCGGACAGTGACCGCGTCACCCTTCACATCAAACTGCCCAGCGACTACCAGCGCCCACCGCCGAAGGGGCAACGGCCAGCCGGCCGGTGAGATCCACCCGGATGTGGCCTGTCCGGGCCCACCCGACGACAGTCCTGAGCGCTTACCGGTCGCCGGGGGTCTTGGAGCGGGTGACGGGGACGACGGTGAGGAGATCGTCCAGCCCTGTGAAGTCGTCGGGGTTGGTGGTGTACAGCGGTAGGTCCTCGGCGATCGCGATAGCGGCGATCATCAGGTCGGCCACGCGCCGTCGGGGCTTGCGGCCGGCGCTGATCACGGCAGCGCAGACCCGGCCATAGATACGGGCGGCTTCCGCGTCGAACGGGATCGCGTCGAACTCGTTCTCCGCGCGCTGCAGCACATCCAGCCGCCGGGCCCGTTCGGCGTGCTCGTCGTACTCGTTCTGCTCCTCGTTCCGGCGCACCTCGTGCGGGCCCGCGGACAGCTCCGCCAGCGTGACGGCGGTGATCGCCATTTCGGCGGGCAGCTCCTCGGGATCCACCCATCTGCGCAGGATCATGATGTTCGTGTCGAGCAGCCCCTGCGCGTGGTCACCGGCCATACGGGTCGTCCGCTTCCTGCTCTGCCGTGGCGTCCTGGTCGGCGCGGAAGGCGTCCAGGAAGATGTCGGGGGCGCTGCGGGACATCGCCGCGAACTCGCTGCGGGACACAAACCGCCTGCGGCGCCGCAAGGGGACCAGTTCGCCGATCTGGTGTCCGTCACGAGTGACCGTGAACGCCTGGCCGCTCTGGACCGCGTCCATGATCTCCTTGGACCTGCTGCGCAGGTCACGCTGGGTGATCTCAGGCTGTGCACTCATACACGTATGATATCCGAGCGGTGCCACAAGGTGCTACCTGGTGGCACCTTGTGGGATGCGGCAGTGGAAGGACTCCGGGATGTCGGTAATCGACCTCACTGCCGGCCGGGAGTCCCGTTCGCACGCGCATCCGTTCCGATGCCGTGGGGATACGGCCGGCACGGCGTCACCGGGCCGTTCTCAATGGCCCTTGACACCTGCACTATTCTGTGTTGGTTCCCGTTGGGGGCACACTTCGATCAGCAGCCTGAAGCGCTTGCCTACCAGGCGTTTCAGCCTCGATGTCCCCCTGGGGCCGTCCGGCTCGCGCCGGTGAACTCCGGTCGGCTGTGCCGAAGTGACGCCGAAGTTCGGCGGCGGCTACCCGTGGGTGGGCGGGCTCCTCCTGGCCGCTACGACAGGCGGAGTCGCTCGGTGGGCTGCCCGGTGACCGCGGCGATCAACTCGAAGTCCTTGTCGACATGCAGCACCACAAGCCCGGCCAGCTCGGCCGTCGCAGCAATGATCAGATCGGGGACGGACGGCGCGCGATGGTGCCCGAGGCCGGCGAGCAGCCCTTGAACCTCCACGGCCCTGGACTCGATCCGGGGCGTCACGTTCTCGACGGGCATCGCCGAGACCGGCGGCCGGCGTAACCTGACACGAAGATCATTGACGGATCTCGCGGAAAAGCCGACCTCCAGAATCGTGACCGTCGTGATACGGACCAGACCTCGCTGGATACGGGACAGCCACAGGTCGGCATCGGGACTCTCGCTCAGCCGGACGAGGGCGGACTTGTCGACAAGCCAACGCTGCGTCTCGGCCGTGGTGGTCACGTCCAGGCCTGCCGCATGACCTCGGGGTCGCTGAGATCACGAAACGCGGCGCTGAACCAGCGCAAGTCGTCCAGGGTCACCGGGGCTATCGAGCGCGCCGCGTCCTGGGCGAGTTGCCGGCGAAGGTACTCGTTGCGAGACAGGCCGAGCCTGGCGGCATGAGCCTCGACGGCGGCCAGCACGTCATCGGGTACGTCACGAATGAGCACGTCGGACATCGACCGCACCTCCAAGGGCTGAACCTGCAGGCGATATCCAATGCTATCAGGACCCGACTGCCCGTACCTGACCGCGTCGCCGCGTCGCCGCGTCATGCCCGGCAGGGCCGAGCCCGGATGGCTTGGCTTCGGACCTGGAAGCACGGTCGACTGTCGATCTGGCCCGTGGTCAAGCCGATCATCGGGAGCGGGCCCCTCGGCCCGGGCGTCGAGGTGCTTCGCCAGTTCCGGGACCTGGGAGCCAGTTCCGGGACCTGGGGAGGTGGAGAGGGGCGCGACGGCGCGCGTGAGGCTCAGGGTCTGCTGGTCCTGTCCGGTGGGGCGCCAGGGTCGGGCTGGTGTCGGCCGGTGATGATCCAGGTGCCGGCGATGATGAGGGACGCGAAGAGCAGGAGTCCCGCGCCGAGGATGGTGAGCAGGATGGCCCGGTCGCGGAAGGTAAGGATCCCGGTGAGGGTGATCTGGAGTGAGCCGACGGCGAAGGCGATGGCGGCGGTGAAGACGGTGACGAGTTCGACGGCGCGGATGGCGGAGGTCTGAAGGGTCCGGCGGAGGTCGCGGTTGGCGGTGTCCTGGTCGCGCCAGCGGGTCTGCTGGCTGGTGGTCCATTCCGCGAGCTCCAGCCCTTTCTGGATGATGCCGCGTTCGCGTAGGTACTGCTCCTGGAGGAGTTGGGAGTCGAAATGAAA
>NZ_CDWRCK010000075.1:0-1447 GCF_977927595.1 Frankia sp. CcWB3 | reverse complement strand
CTTCATTACGTCCCCTTGGTGGCTGATCCGGGTGCCGATCGCGGGTAGCAGGCGCAGCGCGGTGTCGATGGTGGCCAGCGCCTCGGTGTAGTCGCCGCACCTGCGTTGACCGCACGCGAGGCGGAACCGGAAAAGATGATCGTCGGGGAACTCCGCGACGGCGTCGGTGGCGCGCTGGCGTAGCTGTTCGCCCTGGCCGGGGAACGGTGGGGCGGCTCCCAGGGCGTTGAGGCAGACGTCGACGACGGCACGGGACCGGGGGACGGCGCTCCAGGCCGTGTCGAGGAGTTCGAGCGCGTGGCTGGTGGTGATGGTGCGGCTGCCGAACGCTGCGAACGCATGGAGGCCGGTGAACAGCGGGTCGTCGCGGTGGTGGCCGGCGGCGACGGCCAGCAGGGAGGATTCGAGGAAGAGGATTCGAGGAACTGGTGGAGTTCGTCGAACCAGAAGTTCGCGCGTAGCTTGCCGGCGTGGTACAGCGCGGCGAAGTAGCAGATGTCGGTGGAGCCCTGGAACGCCTCGACGATCCGGCCGGTGGCGAGGGTGAGGTCATGGCGGGACTCGACGGTGTCCTTGGTGATGAAGGCGTAGCCCAGCGACCACTTCTCGATGATGCCCGGGCGGGTCGGGCCGTCGGTGTGGTCGTGCAGCCAGCGGGCGCAGCGGGCCGCGACCTCGACGGTGGGCTCGCGCAGGAACCTGCGGCGCCAGTACCGGTCGGCGCAGATCAGCCAGGGGTCGGTGACGAAGTCCGCCGATGGGATCCGGAAGGGGGGTTCGATGTTCGCGTCGATCAGCTCGGCGGCGACGTCCTCGCAGACCCGGTCCAACTCGCGGGAGTCGGCTGAGGCTGCCTGACCGAGCCGCGCATTGATCGATGCGACGTCCATGTGCCCCCTCCGTCAGATCTTCTCCGGATATGTACCACACGGCTGCGGGGCGGATCGGTACATACTGCGAACATGCGGGTCGATGTGGTCACCGCGGTACACGCCGAGTACGCGGGCTACCTGCCCGCGGCGTGGGATTCGCTGCACCGGCAGAGCCATCCCCACTGGACGTGGCGGGTTCAGGTCGACGGGTCGCCCGACGAGGTCCTCGGCGCGCTGACCGCCTGCGGAGCGGCGGGCGATGGCCGGGTCCGGATCGCCGCGCACGGCACCCAGGAAGGCCCCGGGGTCGCCCGCAACATCGCCCTCGGCGCGTGCACCGCGCCGCTGGTCCAGAACCTCGACGCCAACGACGAGCTCGAACCCGACGCGCTCGCCGACCTCAGCGGCGCGCTCGCCGCCCATCCCGCGGCCGGCTACGCGGTCGGCCATGCCCGCGACCTGCACGCTGACGGCACCCTGCGCACCGCGCCGCTGGCAGTGCCCGCCGGGCCGCTGGCCCGCGGTGCGCTGGCCGTCGCGTGGGCGTCCGCCTTACCCGACCGCACCCTGCCACC
>NZ_CDWRCK010000074.1:9925-18057 GCF_977927595.1 Frankia sp. CcWB3 | reverse complement strand
ACATACTTCCCAAACAGGTCCTAGATCAGCCCACCCAGCTGTCGTAGAACAGCGGGAAGGCGTCCGCGTCGAAGGTGATGTCGTGGACCTTCGACGCCGTGCCGACAGTCCGGGTGAACACGTAGACCGGCAGGGTGTACGCGTGGTCGATCACATATTTCTGCACCTGCCCGTAGGCCTTCTTGCGGGCGGCGAGATCCGTCGTGCCGGCGCTGGTCGCGAGCCATTCGTCGACCTCCGGCACCGCGATCCCGGAACTGTTCGCCCCGCCCTGGGTGAACGTCAGATTCGAGGCGAACAGCGTACGGAGCAGGTCGGGGTCGGACTTGCCCCAGCTGTAGGCGATCAGGTCGTAGCCGCCGGCGTTGCGCTGGGTGGTGTAGGCGCCCGAGTCCATCGAGTAGAGCTTGGTGGCGATGCCGGCCTTCTTCAGGTCGGCCTGTACCGCCTGGCTGACGATGTCGCGCTGCTCGCGGTTGAAGGCGCCGACGTAGGGCCAGTCGAGGACGAGACGCGCGCCGTTCTTCGTGCGGTAGCCGTCGGCGTCGCGGCCGGTGTAGCCGGCCTCGTCGAGCAGCTTGTTCGCCGCGGCGACGTCATGGGGGAAGGCCTTCTCGAGGCTGGGATCGTAGGCGATGTTCTTTGGCGTCAGGGTGCTCCACGCGCGGGCGTACTGGCCGGCGTAGACCGTCTTCACGATCGTGTCGACGTCGACGGCGCGCTGGACGGCCTTGCGGACCCGCTCGTCGGAGAACGGCGCACGCCTGGTGTTGAAGTGGATCGAGTAGTTGGCGTTCTGCGGAATCACCTTGAGCAGCCGCAGGGAGTTATCGCCCTCGAGCGCGGCGACGTTCTGCGCCGGCACGCCGTCGGCGGCGTCGATCTCCCCACTGCGCAGCGCGCTCACCCTCGTCGCGTCCTCGGGCAGGAAGCGGATGGCCAGCTTGTCGAGGTAGGCGGCGCCGGTGTGCTTCGCGCCGCCGGGGGCCGAGGTGTAGCCGTCATTGCGGGTGAACTCGGCGACCGATCCCTTCACATAGCGGGTGAAGCGAAACGGCCCGGTACCCACCGAGTTCGGCCCGCCCGAGCAGAGGGTGTCCGGCGCTTCGGCGATCTTCTTCGGCGACTCGATGCCGAGGTAGGCCGTGGCGGCCGCGGCGAGGAATGCCGCGTACGGCTTGGAGAAGGTGACCTTGGCCGTGCGCGGGTCGACGACCTCGGTGCCGACGTAGGGGCCGAGCAGCGCCACCGCGTACTGCGACTTCGTTGACTTCGCCGCGATGTGGTCGAAGTTCGCCTTCACCGCCGCCGCGTCGAACGGTGTGCCGTCGTGGAACGTCACGCCGTCCTTGAGCTTGAAGGTGAACGTCTTCGCGTCGGCGGAGACCGTCCACGACGTGGCCAGCCACGGGCCGACCCCGCCGCTCGGCTGCTGCGCCACGAGCGAGTCGAACACACCCCGCTGGATGACAGCGGTGACGTCGGCCGGGCTGACGTGCGGGTCGAGGCAGTCGCCCTCGGTGGCCACCGCGAAGGTGAGCGTGCCGCCCCGGTGCGGTGTTCCGCCCGCCCCGTTCGCGCTGGTGGAGCCGACGGGTGCCGGATCGGACGCGCAGGCGCCGAGCATGGCGGCGGCCGCGACGGCCGCGACGCGGACGGCGGGGTGGAATCGGGAACGTGGGCGTTTCATGGATGCTCCAGATAGGGCGGACGCGACGATGGCCTCACCAGGTCATGCGGCCCGGCGGCCGAGGGGCACGCGGAGCCGCAACCGGCGGCCCGGGCGCGTGCCGTACGGGCACGGACCAGCACGAACGGGGAGGTAGTCGCCGATGGTGCTACTGCCGTACCAGTCCAGACAGGCAGCGGTTCATCCTGTTATCGCGGCTCATAGGCATCGGGCCGCAAGCCCGTGCGCATCGCCCGTAGGCCCACCCGCACGTGCCGCGCGCCCCGCCCGGCGTCGCGCATGTCCGTCCGGCGGTGCGCCACGCCACCTCGGTGGAGCCGTCAACGGGGATGAGCGACGAGGTGGCGGTCCACCAGGGTGAAGCCGAAGGAGGGCGGTGGGGCCGCGCCGAACCGGCGCAGGGCACCCGCCATCGTGTCGATCTCGTCCCGCCAGGCCGTCGCGGCCAGGGCGGAGGTGTCCGGATCCGAGGTGTCCAGGGCGGAGGTGTAGAGGCCCAGACAGGTGCGGACGTGCTCGAAGAAGGCGGTTAGGACCCGGGCCGTGACGTGCGCGCGGACGTCCCGCTCGTCGGCACCCCGGTCAATGGCCTCGATCGCCGCCGCGGCGAGGATCGCCGTGCAGACGGCGTGAACGACCCCCGAGCCGCTGAGCGGGTCGAACCGGGCGGCGGTGCCTCCCACCGCGAACCACCCCGGCCCGCAGGGCGGTTGCAGGAACCGGGGCGCCGCGGGCACGACCACGACGGTCTCGGGCAGCGCCGTCAATCGTGCTCCCAGCGCCGTCTCGGCGAGAAGCCGATGAAGCAGCGGCACGGGACGGGCGACGGGCCCGGGGACCATCGCCTGCACCAACGCCTGCCGCTCGCCGATCGGCGCCAGGAAGACCCATGCCGACCCGGCGGCCACCAGCCGGCTCGTGGCGGTGGGCTCGGCCGGCGCGAGCCGCACCTCGGCGCTGATCATGTTTCGGCGTCCGAGCTCGACGGGTCGGGCCGGTCGGCCTGGTGGAGGCGCAGCGGCGGTGACCAGCCACGCGGCAGGCGGCGACGCGAGGCCATCCGGGGTGAACCGGACCAGGTCCGGGTGCGCCTCGGCGAGCCGTGCGCCCAGCCGGCGGACCAGCACGCTGCCGTCGACCGCCAGGCTGGGCTGCTCCAGCCGCCGCGTCGTGGCCGACCCGCCCCACCGGACGTGCCGGTGCCGAATCGGCCAGGCGTCCTCGAACAGGCCGGCGCCGCCGTCCCAGACGTCCCGGAGCACGGCAACGGTCAGCTCGTTGAGCACCAGCCAGCGCGGACGCGCACCGCCGGTATCCGGCGCCCGCTCACGGGCATCCGGTTGCCATCCGGTCACCCGGACGGGCCGTCCCTGGGCGGCGAGCAGGTACGCGCAGGTCAGGCCGGCCAACCCAGCCCCGGCGACGACGACCTCGGTCATTCCTCCGTCCGGGAGCCGCCCGGCTCCCCGTCCGTTGCGGAGGCCGTTGCGGAGGCCGGCGCGGTGCCGGCGGTTAGGAGCTCGGCGAGCAGGGCCTCGTGCGCCGCCCCGTGCTGGAGCACGAGTCGACGCTCCGCCGAGCCGCCCAGCTCGGCAACGGTCTCCTGCGCCCGCCGGAGCCCGGCGGCGTGGTCGGCGACCGGAATGGGCAGGGTGACCGGACCGGGCAGGGCGAAGCGCGGCTGCACGCCGCGCGCGGCGAGCAGGTGGTTCGTCTCGTGCAGGCTGAACATCGCCCGACGGGCCTGCTCGAGCAGCTGCCCGCCGGCCCGGCCCCCCAGGGCGAAGGTCGCCTGCAGGGCGCTGAGCAGCAGAGCGTAGTTCTGGTCGCTGAGATCCGCCAGACCGCCGGTGAGCGCGTCGACCGGATCCGGCCGCATCGTGCGCAGATAGCTCTCCGGCGCGAGCCCGGCGAGGTGATTCTTGACCGTGCCGAACCGGCGGAAGTGCTCACCCCCCTCGTCGATGATGAGCTTGACGAGGTGGACGAGCCGGTCCCGCTCGGGGAAGAGGTCGGGCCGTCCATCGATCGTGCGCAGCAGCCGCACGTACATCCCGTCGATGCCCGACGCCGTTCCCTGGCTCGGCCGTTCGACCTCGATGAACCAGTCCAGCTGTGCCGGGGTCAACGGCTGGAGCTGGAACGGCCGGTCGAGCTGGCGGTGGATGCGCTCGGCCCGGCCGACGTTCGGGGGCAGGCCGAGCAGGGTGAGCGCCTCGTTGACCCAGCGCAGGTGCCGCATCTCGTCGACCGCGATGGAGAACACCTCGGTGGCCGCGGCATGCACGCGGCGGGTGTGCTCGTCGGCGTCGTCGGGCAGTAGCCGGGGCGCGTCGAGCGAGTAGTGGGCGAACAGGTACTCCATCGACAGGGCATGTTCGACGGTGGCCAGGTAGTTCAGCTCGGCGAGCACCTCGTCCCGGGTCAGCTCGTCGGTAGCCGGCTCCGGGGGCGGCGGCGGCGCGCCCCCGCCGGTCTCCCGGCCGTCCAGCACGACGGCCAGGTCGTTCCAGGCAGGGAGCATCTCGGGGTAGTCCAGTTCCAGCTCCCGGCGGCCGACCTCGGTCGCCAGGTCGGCGGGCGGCGGAACGCTGGTGCGATCGCGCCGCTGGAAGTTGACGTAGGGGACCTGCCCGTCCGCGCTGGTGACGACGTCGGGCTTGGACGCCGCCCACAGGTGCAGGGGCAGATCCGCGTCGGTCAGGCCGCGCTCGGCGGCGACACCGGTGGCGGCGACGTGGCGCAGCACGGCGCCGTCCGGACGGTGGAACTCGAAGGTCAGCCCGGGGAAGAACGCCTTGTCGAGGTTACGCTGGTCGAACTCCAGCCCCGGATAGCAGTTGTCGACGCCGCTCTCGGGACGGGTGCCGGCCGGGTTGCCGCGCACAACGTGGTCCGCCCGCGCTGTCAGGTTACGGGGGAAGATCTTCCCGGCCGGTGGCCCGGGCACGGGATCCGCCATGTTTCAGCCCCTTCCTCGAGCGACGCACCTCGCCGGGCGACGCATCCTCATCGAGTTCATCGAGCAACGCCTCATCACCGGGCGGCGCACCACCGGGCGGCGCACCATCACCGGGCGACGGTGGTCGGGTCACTGCCGCTGCCGCCGTACATCGCCGACGCCGGCGGTCGCCCGTCGAAAAAATCGGGACGCGCCGCGGACAGCTCGACGTACGCCCGCAGGCAGAAGGCGAGCCAGCCACGGATGTAGTCGCAGCCGGGCCGCCCGCGCCGGGTGACCTCGTGATAGCAGCCGCCCCCGCACAGATACCGGGCCCAGCACGAGCGGCACGGGCTCATCCGGTCGACGTGGCTACGGGCGAGGTGACCCGCCCGGGCCGCGTCGTCCGGGCCGGCCGCCACCGACCCCATGGCGAAGTCGGGGTCGTCGACGAGCCGGTGGCAGGCGAACAGGTCGCCGTTCGCGGCGGCGCTGAGGTACCCCGCGCCCGCCCCGCACGGGTAGGGGCGATGGCTGCCGCGGTGAATCTGCTGCATGGCGGTCTCGAAGTTGCCGAACGGGTACCGGCGACCGGCGGCCAGCTCGCGCAGCGCCACCTCGCCGCACTCGACCATCTGCCGCAGGAACTCGTCGAAGGCCGGGCGGGTGAACTCGAGCGCCGGGTCCGGCGACGCGACGACCGCGGCGAACCCGACCTCGTCGAACCCGAGGCCGATCACATGGTCGAGGACGTCGCGCAGCCGGCCGCTCGCCGGGGTGACGGTGATCCGGGCGGCGAGGTGGCGCGGGCGCCCGTGGCGGGCCAGCAGGTCGAGCCCGGCCCGCACCCGGTCGTAGGCACTGGCCCCGCCGGCCCCGCCAGGCAGCCGCCGCAGCGCGTCGTTGCGGTCCCGGTCGCCGTCGATGCTCACCGAGACGGCGAAGGGATACTCGGCGAAGAGGCGGGCGTCCTCGGGACGCAGCACGGTCAGGTTCGTGGTCAGGGAGAACCGCACCCGCCGCCCGGCGGCCGCGGCCGCCCGCGCCGCGTAGACGGTGACCTCATGGACGAGGTCCGCGGCGAGCAGCGGCTCGCCGCCCATGAACCCCACGACGACGTCGGCGCCCGGCCGCGACTCGGCGAGGAGGCGGTCGACCGCCGCGAAGGCGACCCCGCGCGGCATCGCCCGGGCCGCACCGCCGAACCGCCCCTCGTCGGCGTAGCAGTAGGCGCACGACATGTTGCACGCCTGCATGACGTTCAGCGACAGGGCGGACAGCCGTGGCGGGTCGATCGGACGCCCGTCGATGCGCCGGGGCGTGGACGGCTCCAGCCCCAGGTCGGCGCGCAGTCCGGGATCGAGCTCGATCGCCCCGCCCGAGCCCAGCCAGGTCTCCACTCGCCGCGCGACGTCCTCGGGCAGGTCGTAGACCCGACTGCCGTCCGTCACGAACAGGTGCGCACCCCGTGTGCTGCGGAACAGGCGGACCTCGGCGGCGGGATCCGGCGCGCCGCCCGAGACGGCGGCCCGCTCTCCTTCCGCCGGCCGCGGTTCCCAGCCCGGCGGGCGGCGACCGATCTGCAGCAGGACCGTCACGTGCCGGACTCGATGTCCCGCCGCAGCGCGGCGCTCCAGGCGAGAAGAAGATCGTACTGCCGCCGGGTGATGTGCATCGGATGGCGGTCGGAGCCGCGCATCAGCGCCGGCATGCGACGGTCGTAGTAACGCTCCCTGGTCGCCGGCTCGCGCACGACCGCGGGGAGCAGCTCGGGCCGCTCCCGCAACAGGTCCTCGAGCCCCTCCAGCGCCAGGAACCGGCGGTGGCGCGCCCGGCCCGCCTCGGTCAGCGGAAGCGGGTGGCCGGTCACCGGCTCGGCCGCCGGGAACGCCAGGTCCCGGACCGACTCGACCGGCTCCCGCCGGCTCCGCGCGATCGCGGCGTTCTCGAACCGGGCCCGGTCGTTCTGGGCGTCGATGTTGACCGCGCCGACCGTCTCGAAGATCCGCTCGAACAGGTCGCGGACCTCCAGCGTGGTGCGGGCCGCGTCCGCCACGTAGGCGGGCTCGCGGACGTCGGCGCGCCGGACCCGGTCGGTCAGGCCGTCCGCGGCCGAGGTGAACGGCCGCCGGTCGGGTGCGAAGTCCGGCGGCCCGACGACGATCCGGGCCGTCGCGGTGAGTCCCCCCGGCAGGACGACCCGCACCGTGCCGTCGCAGACGTCGTCGACGAGCCCGAGGCTGGCGCTGTTCTCGGCGCCCGGGTTGGTGCGCGGGTCGTCGCCGGTCAGCGCGAAGCCGCTCCACGTCGACTGCGGGTTGAGGATGAGCCGGTCCGCGGGCAGGACGTAGACGCTCGTCTGCGCCGGGAGGTCCGTCGGGCCGTACACCGCGCCGACGGCCGGGGTGAACCGCAGCCGCAGCTCCGGCAGCTCGGTGTTCGGCCGGGTCAGCTGCACGCTGCCCAGCGGGACGCGGCTGCCGACGGGCACCAGCGGCGTCGCGGCGCCCTCGGGGGAGCGCCCGTCGAGCGGGCGCCGCCCGGTGTCGTCGCCGGCGATGCTCACCTTCGCGGCGATCCGGTCGTCGTCGACCTGCGTGTAGTGATGCGGCTTGAGGTTGGCGACCTCCACCTCCCACCGCACCTGGGAGAGGCTGAGACCGAAGGCCGCCAGGACATCGGGGGTGATCGGCCCCTCGTGCGTCACCCCGTCGGTCGTCCACGCGCCGTGCAGCTCGAAGAACGGGCACACCGGGCGGAATCCCGCGGCGTCCTTGAACGTCACCGTCGCCGGCAGCCGGGTGGTGACCGTCCCGTCCTCGGCGACATCGAGGGTCTCGGCCGGCTGGACGATCGTGCGCCCGGTGCCCCGCGGCGACAGGTCGTTGGGGCCCCAGACGTAGTTGTCACAGGGGGTAGGCGACGGGCCCAACCGCCCGTAGGCAAGCGGCGGGTACAGCCACAATTGGTCGATCATCCAGATCTCCTGTTCTCCCGCACCCGCCAGGATGGCCGACGCCCCGAGGAAACGCCGGTCACCCGTGGATTCCCGCGTCATACCATGCGGGAATCCACCACCGTCGATCGCCGGCGTTCACCGGTATTTCCGTCGAACCCGACGGCGCGCCGTGCCTGTTTCATCCCAAACGTCATCGCGTCCCAAACGTCGCCTCCCCCGAACGTCGCCGCCAAGCCGGGTGACCGATCCGGGCGACGGCTCGACGGTGATACGGCGAAACCGTTCGCCGTTACATCTATCACACCGGGTCCGTCATCTACCATCCTGAACCCGCCGCCGCGCGGTGAACTGTCGGACCCGAGACAACGCCGGATTCCGGCCGCCACCGGCCTTCCCGCCGGGCGAGGATCAACCGCTGGGCCAGCCGCCGACCAGACCGGGAGACGCAAGCGACAGTCGCGTCCGGGCCCCCGTCAATCCCGACGACTTCGACATAGAACACCGGGCTCGGCGCGATGCACCTCACCCATCCCAGCAAACTC
>NZ_CDWRCK010000074.1:764-9349 GCF_977927595.1 Frankia sp. CcWB3 | reverse complement strand
GCCGCAGGCCGGGCCGCCGGTCGCGGTCAGGCCGAGAGCCGCTGCCGCGCGGCGGGGCCCGGGCGCCGCGCCTCGCCCGGCGTCTCGCCCGGCGTCTCGGCCGCCAGCTGGGCGAGCAGCTCCCGGTCCGCGGGCGTCGCGGGCGTCTGGAGCCAGATGGTGGACTCCGGGTCGTCACCCGGTCGCAGCACCGACAGCATCAGCGAGATGTCACCGAGCGGCGTGGCCGCGCTGACCGTGCGGCCCGTGAACACGCGCACGGACCGGCACTGCCACCAGGCACGCAGCTCGGGGCGCGCCTGTTCGAGCAGCTCCAGCACGGCACGGCCGCGCTGGTCGTCGGGATGATGACCGAGCTGGGCGCGGAACTGGGCGAGCAGGTCCTTGGCCACGTCCTCGGACCCGCCCATCCCGTCCCGGGTCCGGGGCTGCGCCACCAGCATCCACAGCAGGTTGCGCTGGGGCTCGGGCACGTCGGCGGGATCCCCCCACAGGACGGTGTAGGCGTCGTTCCAGGCGGTGACGTCGAAGCGCCGGTCGAGTAGCAACGCCGGACAGTTCGGCCAGTTGTCCAGCACCGAACGCAGCGCCTTGACGAGGGTGTGGTGGCGGTCCGCCGGCGGCGTGTGCAGGCCGGCGAGCGCCAGGGCGTGGCGACGACCGTCGTCGTCGAGCCGCAGGGCCCGAGCGACGGCCTCGAGGACCTGCCGGGACGCGGCGACCCGGCCTTGTTCCAGCCAGGTGTACCAGGCGAGGCCGAGGCCGGAGAGGGCGGCGACCTCCTCCCGGCGCAGCCCCGGGGTGCGGCGGCGAGGTGTGGCGGGCAACCCGACGTCCTCGGGTCGCAGGCGCTCACGGTGGGCACGAAGAAAGAATCCAAGCTCACGCTGGCGGGCGTCGTCGCTCATCGGTTCCAGTCGGATCGGGCGGCCTTGTCGACACCGCCGATCCGGCACATCCGGCACATCCGGCGGGCGGGACAGCATCGACACAGGGACACGCGGTCAGCAGGACTGCTACTATTCTCAGTCGCCAACAACGCCTAACAGCAGTCACCCATGTGATGGCTGAAATCCAGCCACCACCGCCGGATCAGCGCAGGCCGAAACGGCCGAGCGGACCGTCCAACGCAAGAAGACACAGTCCCATGGTGGCATCGCCCGGCGGCCATGTCCGGCGCTTACCTGGAAAGATCGTGTCATTTACATGATCAAACAACGTCGGCACAAATTTCGATACCCGAAGCAACCTACCGATAACCGCAAGTAATAGACCTGTGATGATCGACTGGAATCCGGACCATCGAAAACACCGACTCGCGGAACGTGTTCATCCCTCCATGGCGCCCGCGGCCACCCCGATCATTCGATTACCCGGTCCGGCGCTCGGTCCAGCGCCGATCCGCGGCCGGATCCGCGCCCACGGCCCGTCCAGCCCGCATGCGGACCGTCCAGCAGTCCGTGCCGATAGGCGTAGAGGCCGGCGCGCAGCCGGTCCGGCTGGCCGATCTTGCGCATCGCACCGGTGAGGTACCGCTTGACCGTTGCCTCGGCCAGGGCGAGCTCGCAAGCGATCTCCGCGTTCGACAGGCCGCGGGCGAGCTGGCCGAGCACCGCGCGTTCCCGGGAGGTCAGCCCGAGGACCTGCGGTGGCAGTTCGGCCTGGACCGGCGGCCCCGGCACCCCCGTCGGCGGCGGCGCGGGCAGGAAGACCACGCCGCCGAGCGCGGCGATGGTGACCGCGTGGGCGAGGTCGGCAGGCGGAGTGTCCGGCAGCACCGCCCCCGACGCCCCGGTGGTGAGGATCTGGGTCAGTTCGGCGCAGGTGGCCAGCGGCCGCAACAGCAGAACGCGCGTGATGGGGATCCGGTCGGCCTCCGCGCGCAGCCGGCGCACCGCCGCGAGGTCGGTCGCGAGGTCCCCCGCGAGCCCGAGCAGCAGCACCCGGGGACGCGAGCGGCGGATCTGCGGCAGCGCGGCATCCAGCCGGTGGCTGCGGCCGACGACGTCGAGCCGGCAGATCGTCGAGAGCAGCAGGTGCAGCCCAACCCCGGTCACCGGATGGGCGTGCAGCAGGAACACCGACACACCGCCGTCGATCTCTGTGGGCGTGAGATCCTTGGCGTACGCGGGACACTCGGGCTGCGCGGACGCCTCGGCGCGAACGGGAACCCCGGGACAGGCCGGAACCCTGACCCGCGGCGGACCCCCGGAGTACCCGGAGTACCCGGAGACCTCGGCGCGGACGGGAGGGGGCGGGGCGGCTCCGATCGTCATGACTCCGGGTCCTTACCACGAGGAGCGAACACGGGACGGCGGTATCACCCCGCCGTCCCGCGTGCAGGGGGCTGACCCGACCGTAGGCACCTTCGGATAGCTCAACCAGGTAGGCAGTGGTATCGCTAACACCCTCCGCGCACGCCGTCCCCGGGCCCCTCCGTCCGGCCCGACAGCCCCGGTCGTCAGGCCTCAGAGCGGACGGGTGATCAGCTCCCGGATCTGGTCGGTGACAGGTCCCAGGTCGTCCCGGCGGAGCAGGTTGATCCGGTTGCGGGTGATGTCCCCGCGGTGGACGAACTCGTAGAGATCCTGACGCTGCCCGAAGCTGTCCGCCGTGAGCTCCCAGGCCAGCCGGAACAGCCGCGACTTCTCCTCGACCGGGAGGTTCGCGCCCCGCATGTACCGGTCGAGGTAGGGCCGCAGGTCAGCGGCGGCGAGGTCACGCTCGCTGGGCTGCATGAGGACACCCGACGAGCCGATCCGCCGCACGATCTCCACTGCCCGGCCGGCGACCTGCGCCGACCACACGCGGCTCGCGTCGGTGTTACCCGGCGCGAGCAGGCCGCCGTCCGTCGTCTCGACCCGGGCCTCCCCCGCGTCGAGGAAGTACCCGACGAGGTCAACGTAGCTCGCCAACTCCCCGAGGTCCTCCTGGACGTGACGCAGCCCCGAGGCTCCGATCGCGTCAGCGAGCAGCGTGCCGACGGCGAGCAGGGTCCGCAGCCGTTCCTGGTAGCGGATGTGGCCGGCGGCCGCGCTCCAGGCGTTGATCCGCCCGAGTCCGACCCGGGCGAGGTTGCCGTCGCGCAGCAGGAACACCCGGTCCCACGGAACCAGCACGTCGTCGAAGAACAGCATGGCGTCCTGCTCGTCGAACCGGGACGCGAGCGTGTGGGCGTGCCCGTACGGCCGGGCCCCCAGCGGCTCCCGACAGAGAATCTTCACACCTGGGGTGGCCAGCGGCAGGCCGAACCAGATCACGAACTGCTCGGCCTCGCGCTGCGCGAAGCTCGCCGAGAGGTACACGAGCACCTCGTGGGCCAGTGGGGCCAGCGTCGTGAGCTGCTTGGCGCCCCGGACGACGACGCCGTCGTCCCGCTCGGCGATGATGCGCAGCGCGAGATCGGGATCGTCCACGGGGCTGGTGGTCCGGTCGATCTGCGGGTCACCCAGAGCGTGGCCGAGGACCAGGTCATTGGCCGCACAGTGCCGGTAGAAGGCCACCGCGTTGGCACCGAAGCCGGCCTGGTTGCGCTCCAGATGGTCCCGGAAGTCGAGCAGGCCCACCGCCACGTTCGCCATGAACGACGGCGACCGGCCGTGCTGACCCCAGGACTCGCGCATCCACACGGCCGTGCTGCGCCGCCGGGCCCGCAGATCGTCCAGCGTGCGCGGCAGCTGGTAGGACCAGCCGACGCGGGTCCCCGCCTCGGGTTCGTGGACGGTGAGCACGTCGCGCAGATCCGGCTCGTGCTGCAGGTCGAACAGCCGGGCCAGCTCGTCGACGGCGCCCCGGAAGGCCGGGTGCGCCGCCACGTTCGCGACCTTCTCCCCGTCGAGCCACACCTCGCGGCCGTCGTTGAGGCTCGCCCGGTACCGCTCCCCGGTAATCAGCCCCTGCGCGGCAGGCGGCGGGATTCCCAGCGGCGGGTCGACCGGGGGCTCGGCCGTCGCACCGGCGGGGTGGTCACCGGCGGGTCGGCCGGGATCGTCGACGGCGCCGGGACGACCGCTGTCGGTCACGAGGGTCATGGCCTGATCTCCGCTCTGTGGACAATATCGGTGGCGTCGGTGGCGTCGGTGGCATCAGTGGCGGTCCAGACGCAGCCACGGTCGACTTGCCCCGGTCCGGCGACCGACCCGGCCACGACGGCCGGCTGGCCGGCCGGAGCGGGCACGGCCACGCCGGCTGACGGGACCGAGGGGTCGTCATGCAGCAGGCGGAAGGCCGGTTCGTATCCCTTGGCCCGGATGTTCGCCGAGAGGGCAGTGGTGCAGAACGAACAGGGGGAAGCCAGGGTGAGGGGCACGCCCCGGGCGCGGGCCTGCTCGCGGTAGTCCCAGATGCCACAGTGCGAGATGATCAGGGCCGCCCGCGTGGGCTCGTCGGTATCGACCGCGTAACGGGAGGAGTAGAGATCCGCCTGGCGCGCGAGCCGGTGGACGACGTCGGCGGGCCGGCCGGTCGGCTCGGGCTCCACCTTGCCGAAGACCGAGGCGTTGGCCCTCGCCCAGTCGACGAGCTCCGCCTCGCCCCAGCGCGACACGATGAACCGTTCGATCAGTGCCTGCGCGCGGAAGAACACCCGCTGCCAGGCCGTCGGATCACGATCGTCAGGCGTCGGGAAGTCGGCGAAGATCTCGGCCTGGGTATGCAGCCAGTCGAGTAGACGCAGATCGGCGTGGTGTTCCAGCAGGAACGTCGTCATCCCCGACTCCGCCTCGAGCAGGCGCTGCTGCCACAGGGCTACGCGGTCGTCTCCGGTCATGTCGACGGCCGGAGCAGGGGGAAACGACCCGGACGCCGTCGCTCGCGGGGATGCGCCGGGCGGCTCGAGGTGGGCGTGGGGACGGGTGCCGAGGACCGCCATCGGCACCGGCGCGGCCGAGGACAGGGACATGGGTACGGCCATCGGAGTGGCAACGGCACGGGGCATGTGTGGGAGCCTCCACGGATCTCCTGTCCCTGGCGGCCCCGGCTAAGCGGGCCACCGCGACGACCGTTCCGGAGACCGGACGGCCAGGATGAATCACGACGGAAACAACGCTAAGTGCGCGGATGATGTGGAAATACCGACCTTCGGTGCATCTTCGTGCCACTTCCGGCGTCCGTCGCCTCACACGTTGTCGCCGTATGCATCGGCGCCGCACGGTTCGTCCGCCGCCGGCAACTTCGGCGGCCGCCGGCAACTTCGCGGCGAAGGTGCGGGCGGAATGCCGGGTGCGGTACTTGCGGTTCCGGCGAGGGCGCAGCGGATACGCTCGGTGCCTGAGTTCTCCATCGACTTACCCGGGGGGTGGCTGCGGCAGCGGTCGCCTTCCCACCCACGTGATCAGTATCCGGGACGCGTGTAGCTATCAGGACGCGAGCGCCCCTCCGATTCCCCTGACCCCTCAAGGCACCAGTCCCCCCGGAGGTTCCTGATGGCGATGACCGATGATGCCGAGATGCCGTTGCTGCGCCGGCTGGTCGGGCAGGCGCTGCGTCGGCGTCGCCTCGCTCAGGGCCGCACCCTGCGGGACGTGGCGGACGCGGCGCGGGTGTCGATGCCCTACCTCTCGGAGATCGAACGCGGCCTGAAGGAGGCGTCTTCGGAGATCCTCGCCGCGGTCTGCCGGGCGCTGCACATCCGGCTGTCCGATCTGCTGGACGAGGTGCGTCTGGAGCTCGCCCGGCTCGAACCCGAGGTCACCCCCGTAGCATCGCCCGGGTCGCTGTCCGCCGTCCACGGGCAGGCGACACCACCGATCACGGCCCGCGTCCTCTCCGCTGACCTGCACGCCGCCAGCGGCACCACGGCCACCGTCGGCATCACAGGCTCGGCTGGCATCGAAACAACCGGTATCGGCGCAACGGTCGGCGCGGCATTGCCCTTCGGCGTGTCGCCGAACCTGGGACTCTCGCCGAGCTTCCGGGCCGCCGTCCCTACCGGCCGGGTGGTGGTGCCCGGCCCGCGGCGAGCCGCCGTCGCTCCCGGTCCGCGGGGATCGGGGAGATCGGGGGGGCCGGGCAGGTGGTCCCGGCCCGCAGCCGCCTTCCGGCCGCGGCATGTTCGGCCGGAAGGCGGCCGCCGGCACGCTCGTCGACAGGTCGGCCTGTGGCCAGTCGACGTGTGGCCGGCCAGCCGGCCGGAGCGGCCGACCGCCGGACCGCCGGATCGCGCCCGGTCAGGCGCTGCGTGCCGATAGAAGCCGGGCGGCCTTACGGCTCATGATGACCTCGTCGATGAGGCCGTACTCCTCGGCCTCATCGGCACTGAAGATCTTGTCGCGTTCAGTGTCGCGACGGACCTCCGCCTCGGTGCGACCGGTGTGGCGGGCAAGCATCGTCTCCTGCAGCGCCCGTACGCGCAGGATCTCCCGCGCCTGGATCTCGATGTCGCTCGACTGGCCCTCGCCCTGCGCCGACGGCTGGTGGATGAGGATCCGGCTGTTGGCCAGCGCGAACCGCTTCCCCGGCGTGCCCGCCGCCAGCAGCACCGCCGCCGACGACGCCACCTGCCCCATGCAGATCGTCGAGATGTCCGGCCGCACGAACTGCATCGTGTCGTAAATCGCCGTCAACGACGTGAACGACCCACCCGGCGAGTTGATGTAGATCGAGATATCCCGGTCGGGATCCTCGGGCTCCAGGAACAGCAACTGCGCCATCACGTCGTTCGCCGACACATCATCGATCTGCACACCGAGGAAGACGATCCGCTCCTTGAGCAGCTTCGAGTACGGATCCATCGAGTACTCACCGCGGGAGGTCCGTTCCACGATGTTCGGCAGGACGTGACGGGCCCTCGGTGCACCGCCGCCCAGCATGATCCCGCTCGCGGCGGGAGGCCGCCCGGTCATCGCCCGCTCCCGCCGCCGGGGCCGAAACCGGTGCGGCCCGCCCGCCGCAGACCGATGCCCGCTCCACTGACCACACTGGGTACCTGATCCACCCGGGCGACCACGTGATCGACGAGACCATACTCCTTGGCCTCCTCGGCCGTGAACCACCGGTCCCGGTCGGAGTCGGTCTCGATCTGCTCGACGGTCTGCCCGGTGTGGAAGGCAATTCGCTCCTGCAGCGTGCGCTTGGTGTACAGCATCTGCTCGGCCTGGATAGAGATGTCAGCAGCGGTGCCGCCGATGCCGCCGTGCGGCTGGTGCATCATGATCCGGGCATGGGGCAGCGCGTATCGCTTGCCCGCCGTGCCGGCGCAGAGCAGGAACTGCCCCATCGAACCGGCGAGACCCAGCGCGACCGTCGCCACGTCGTTTCCGACATACTGCATCGTGTCATAAATCGCCATGCCGGCGGACACCGAGCCACCCGGCGAATTGATGTAGAGGTAGATGTCGGCCGCGGGATCCTCGGCGGCGAGCAGCAGCAGCTTGGCGCTGATCGCGTTGGCCACCGCGTCCTCGACCACGGAACCAAGGAACACGATCCGGTTCTCGAGGAGCCGGCTGAACACCTGGTCGTCCGCGGAGCCGAGCCCGGGTGCAGCGGCCTGCGCGGTAGCCCGGTGCGGACCCCCCGGCCCGGCCTGCGTGAGGCGCGGAAAAGATTCGATCATGGTACGTCCTCCCGCCGGCCGTCGGGAATGGGTGCGAGCACGATGGGCCGGCGTCACCAGCGTTGCCGGGAAATCCGCGCCCATGGCGCTGATCTGCTGGCGGCTGATCTGCTCACGGCAGACGCGACGTCCCGTGGAACGACTCCAGCGACCTTCCCCAAGGGGATACCGGACGACGACGCCTGCCCGGCCAGTCCCGGATCCCGTGGCGCCCCCGCCGGATCGTCCGGTCCACCCAGGCGGCACCCGCCGACCCTCGACCCGTGTCGAGCCGACCGCCGGAGGGTGTCCCTGCCTGGGAAGGCCGCAGTTTGGTGACGAACCCCAGCCCCGGACCGTCACCGATCTCCAGCAGCGCGGCTCGACCACCACGGGACATGAGGCACCACGGGACATGAGGTCACGCCACCGCGGCCAGGCCGGTGGGGGGCGCTGTGCCTCGTGATGCCGGCCCGGATGGCCCGGGCGGGCCGGGTAGAGCGGGCCGGGTCAGTTCTCCTCGGGCCCGAAGGGATCATCGAGAAAATCGAGGAACGAGCTGTCCAGGCGACCGGGACCAAGATCGCCTTGATCAACGACGTCCCGGCGATCCGGGCTTTCCCGCAGCGACCGGGCGGTATCGTCCCGCAGGCCAATCATGAAGTCCTCGGCGAGGCGCACCTGTTCCTGCAGGGATGCGAGCTTCTCCTCGGCCAGGGTAACCCAGGTTCTCAGCCGTTCCCGCAGTTCCCTGCGATGATCTGGGGCAAGATCGGGCTGGCCGATCCGCTCACGCAATGTGATGAGAGACCGCATCTCCTCGAGCGTGAACCCCAGCGGTTTCATCTTCTTAATGAGGAAAAAACGGTCGAGTACGTCGTCGTCGTACAGCGGGAAACCACCCGCTGTGTGGCCTACCGGCGCGAGCAGGCCAGCATCCTCGTAGAAGTGGGCGGTACGCAGGGACAAGGTCACCAGGGTGGCAACGTCACCGATCCGGTAGCGGCCGTCACAGGCATCGGCGGAAGATCCGGCGCTGCTGGTTATGGGG
>NZ_CDWRCK010000074.1:0-586 GCF_977927595.1 Frankia sp. CcWB3 | reverse complement strand
TTTCATTTCGACTCCTATGGACAATTCAACCCTTATCACGTGAGCATGACGACTGGTATTCGAGTGTCAAGCGTCTCTAGTATCGGCCACCCACAGCTACACAGGACCGGTAAAGATCTGGTAATCCATGGCCGACGCCGACCGTGACGTCGGTCACCAACCGACTCCGGTTGCTCCACAGGAGCCCAAGTGCCGGCCGCCACCCCGGATCCCGGTCACCCCGGCGAACCGGGGGGCTCCCACAAAATAGATAGCTTTGCAAAACGGATGGCCTTGGGAGTCGAAATGAAATAACTTGCGCGTTTCGAACCCTCCACAGGCCTGTGACCTGCGATGATGCTCTCGATCACGTATTTGTTACTTCATTACGTCCCCTTGACGCAGCGAAGGACCCGGGCGGGCGAGACAACCTGAACGAACCGGACATCCGTGTAAAATCGGATATCTTGCCGGGATCGGACGATCCCGACGGCTCCGACCTCGGGGCACGGGCCCCCATCATGGCGGTTCCGGCACCCATCTCGGACGAGGTGACCATGGATTCACGAGTCCGTCATACCGTCCGGTCCGCATCACCGTGCAGGCC
>NZ_CDWRCK010000073.1:9342-18231 GCF_977927595.1 Frankia sp. CcWB3 | reverse complement strand
CAGGCCCTAGCGCCGGAACCATGCGGTCACATGCCGGACATCCGGGACGGTTGCGCGCCGCTCTGCGATGTTCGGGGGATGCCCGAAGGTCGGTACACTAGGCGGCCACCCATCCCGCACGGCCGCCTTCGACGGGCTGTGCCCGGGCTTCTGATCTTTTTCGTACCGCACGATCTTAGGCATTCCGACCGGCCCCGGGGAAGCGGCCCGGTTCCCCTTCGGCAGCCGGACCGTCCACCGCCACACCGCGCGGGCAACCGTGAGGAACCGCGGACGAGGACAGCCATCGCAGATTAGTCGCAGGTATCGGTGGTAGTCGCAGGCAGTCGCAGGTATCAGTGCCCGGCCCGCGTCCCACAGCCGGTGCCCGGTACACCGCCGACACGCCGACACGCCGACACCACCGACGCACCGAACACCGACTTCACCCCGGGGAGGATCACCCTATGAGCACCGAGAGCTGGTCGTTCGAGACCCAGCAGATCCACGCGGGAGCCCAGCCGGACCCGGCGACCGGCGCCCGAGCCGTGCCAATCTACCAGACCACCAGCTACGTCTTCCGCGACACCGACCACGCCGCCGCCCTGTTCGCCCTCGGTGAGCCCGGAAACATCTACACCCGGATCATGAACCCCACCCAGGATGTCTTCGAGCAGCGCATCGCCGCCCTCGAAGGTGGGATCGGGGCGCTCGCGGCGGCGTCGGGGCAGGCCGCGGAGACGCTGGCGATCTTGAACCTGGCCGAGGCCGGCGACCACGTGGTCTCCTCGGCCAGCCTGTACGGCGGGACGTACAACCTGTTCCACTACACCCTGCCGAAGCTGGGCATCGAGGTCTCCTTCGTCGGCGATCCCGATGATCTCCAGGAGTGGCGGGCGGCGGTGCGGCCCACCACGAAGGCGTTCTACGGGGAAACGATCGGCAACCCCCGCGGCGACGTCCTCGACACCGTCGGGATCTCCGAGGTCGCCCACGCGCACGGGATCCCCCTCATCGTCGACAACACCCTCGCGACGCCCTATCTGTACCGGCCGCTGGAGCACGGCGCGGACATCGTCGTCCACTCGGCGACGAAGTTCATCGGCGGCCACGGCACCGCGATCGGCGGCGTCATCGTCGACGGCGGCCGGTTCGACTTCGGCGCCTCCGGCCGGTTCGCGAACTTCACCACTCCCGACCCGAGCTACCATGGTCTGGTCTACTGGGACGCGCTCGGTCACGGCTCGTACATCGTCAAGGCGCGCGTGCAGCTACTGCGCGACCTCGGCCCGGCGATCTCCCCGTTCAACTCGTTCCTGCTGCTCCAGGGTCTGGAGACGCTGTCGCTGCGGATCGAGCGGCACACCGCGAACGCCCAGCGGGTCGCCGAGTGGCTCGAGGCGCGCGACGAGGTGAGCTGGGTGGCCTACCCGGGCCTGCCGTCGTCGCGGTGGTACTCCCGGGCACAGAAGGTGCTCCCCCGCGGCGCCGGCGCGATCCTGTCCTTCGGCATCGCCGGTGGCGCCGAAGCCGGGAAGAAGTTCGTCGAGGGGGTCGAGCTGTTCAGCCACCTGGCGAACGTTGGTGACGTCCGCTCACTGATTATCCATCCCGCGACGACGACGCACTCCCAGCTCACCGAGACCGAGCAGACCGCGACCGGGGTCACCCCGGATCTCGTCCGCCTGTCGGTCGGCATCGAGGGGATCGACGACATCCTGGCCGACCTCGATGCCGGGTTCCGTGCGGCCAAGAGCTGAGTCGCGTGGCACCGGTGCGGCCCTTTCGGTCGAACCGGTGCCGCCGACGGTCGAACCGGCGCCGTCGGCGCCACCGCCCGCCTCCGGGGCATGGCGCGCCGGGATCGACCCGGTGGGACGGCGCCGGTTCGTCGACCTGCCGGGACCGCTACGGCTGGAACGCGGCGGCGTCCTGCCCGGCGTGACAGTGGCCTACGAGACGTGGGGCCGCCTCGACGCCGCGGCCACCAACGCGGTGCTGGTCCTGCACGCGCTCACCGGGGACAGTCACGCCGCCGGCCCGCCCGGGCCGGGCCACCCCACCCCAGGCTGGCGGGATGGCCTGATCGGGCCTGGACGGGCCCTCGACACCGATCGCCTCTTCGTGGTCTGTCCGAATGTGCTGGGCGGCTGCCAGGGCACGACCGGGCCAGCCAGTCCCGCGCCGGACGGCCGACCCTGGGGCGGCCGATGGCCCGAGATCACGATCTCCGATCAGGTCACGGTGGAGGTCGCCGTCGCCGACGCGCTCGGCATCCGGCGCTGGGCCGCGGTGGTCGGCGGCTCGATGGGGGGCATGCGGGCCCTGGAGTGGGCCGTCGGCCATCCCGACCGGGTCGACCACGCCGTGGTCCTGGCCTGCGGCGCGGCGGCGACGGCGGAGCAGATCGGGTTGTCCGCGGTGCAGCTTCGTGCGATCACCGACGACCCGGCCTGGAACGGCGGCGACTACCACGACCGGCCCGACGGACGCGGCCCGGACGCCGGCATGGGTCTGGCCCGGCGGGTGGCCCAGATCAGCTATCGCAGCGAGGCCGAACTGAAGGAACGGTTCGCGGATCGGACCCGGCCCGACGGCTTGTTCGAGGTCGCCTCCTACCTCGACCACCATGCCGGCAAGCTGGCCGCTCGGTTCGACGCCGGCACTTACGTCGCCCTGACCCGGGCGATGATGATCCAGGACGTCGGCCGGGGGCGCGGGGGGCGCGCGCCGGCGCTACGGTCCTGCCCGGTGCCGTTCACCGTCGCAGGGGTCGATTCCGACCGGCTCTATCCCCTCCACCTGCAGGAGTACATCGCCGAGCGCGTCGGCGCGCCGTTGCGCGTCGTCCACTCGCGGCGCGGGCACGACGGGTTCCTGATCGAGACCGAGCAGGTCGCCGCAATCGTCCACGACGCCCTCCGGACGGCCTGACCCGGAACTGATTATCCGCACGATTTATCCGCACGGTGACGGCACCGCGCGGCACGGCAGCGGACGGCACCCCGGCCCGTCACCTTGAGCGTGTATGAACCGCTGCATGGTGACCCCCTCCGCCGGTCCGCCGGGTGCCCGCCCGGGCGGGCTGTTCGCCACCATCCGCGCGGCCCTGCCGGGCCTGCTCCCGAGCGAGCAGCGGGTGGCCGAAGTGTGTCTGGCCCGTCCGGGGGACGTGGTCGAATGGTCCGCCGCGCAGCTCGCGGAGGCCGCGGGAACATCGACGGCCACGGTGGTGCGCGCCTGCCAACATCTCGGCTTCCGCGGATTCCAGCATTTCCGCGTCGAGCTCGCCCGGGAGAGCGGGGCCGCGGCGCTGCGCGGTGAGATCGGCCGAACGGACGCTGCCGACCCGGTCGAGCGCCTGGTGGACACCGTCTTCGGCGCGGCGACCGCGGTGCTCGCCGACGCGCTCGGCCCGCTGGACCGGTCCCGTCTCGCGCCCGCCGTGGACCTGCTGGACCGGGCCAACCGACTGCTCGTCATCGGCAACGGCGGATCGGCTCCGGTCGCCCAGGACGCGGCGTTGCGCTTCCTCAGCATGGGCCGGCCGGCCGAGGCGCCGGGCGACTCGATCGCCCAGGAACTCACCGCCCGCCTGCTCGCGCCCTCGGACGTCTGCCTGGTCATCACGAGCAGCGGGGCGAACGAGCCGAGTCTGCGGGCCGCGGAGGCGGCCCGGACCGCGGGCGCCGCCGTCATCGGCATCACCAGCTACACGGCCGGGCCCCTGGCCGAGATCGCCGACATCAGCCTCGTGGTGGGGTCGCCCGACTGGCCCATCAGCTCGGACATGATCGCAAGCCGGCTGGCCTCCCTGCTGCTGCTCAACGCCCTGCAGCTCGCGGTCGGCCTGCGCCGCACGGACAACCCGCTGCTGGCCGGGACCGTCATGCGGGACGTCCAGGGCCACTCCGTGCGGGCGGAGGACGGCCCGCGGCGGCCCGCGGCGGATCCCGGCCGCGGAGCCGCCGATCCCTACGAGTTCTGACCGATGACCGGTCGGGTCAGTCGGGTCAGGGGACGCGCGCCAAGGGGCGCTCGGACAGCTACGAAAGCGTCCCACCGGCAAGGCGCTTGGCCGGAGATTCGTTGCGGTAAGTGACTGTCCCCCGTTTCCCGACCGTCATGGACCATTCATCTAGGTACCCGAGACTGCCTCTGTAACGAGGAACCAGGGGGCAGGCGCACTTCTGGAACAGACGTACACGGGGTGCTGGGTGGCAGAAATCCGGATCGAGGGCCTCACGAGGCGCTTCGGAAACGTCCGTGCGGTGGACGACGTCTCCCTCGACGTGGCGGACGGTGACTTCCTCGTTCTACTGGGACCGAGCGGCTGCGGGAAGACCACGCTGCTGCGCATGATCGCCGGCCTGCTGGAGCCGAGCGAGGGGCGCATCATGCTCGGCGACCGCGACATCACCCATGTCCCCGCCCGACGGCGCGACCTCGCCATGGTCTTCCAGAGCTACGCGCTGTACCCGCACCTGACGGTCGAGCGCAACATCGGGTTTCCGCTGCGGGCCGCGCGCCGCCCCAAGGCGGAGATCGCCCGGCGCGTCCGCGAGGTCGCCGACCAGCTCGAACTCGGCGGGCTGCTCCACCGGCGCCCCCGTGAGCTATCCGGCGGGCAGCGCCAACGGGTGGCGCTCGGCCGTGCGCTGGTCCGTGACCCCCAGGCGTTCCTCATGGACGAGCCCCTCTCGAACCTCGACGCGAAACTGCGCACCGCGACCCGCACCGAGCTCGCCGGACTGCACCGCCGGCTGGGCCGAACCTTCATCTACGTCACCCACGACCAGGTGGAGGCCATGTCGATGGCGACCCGCGTGGTCCTGCTCAACGGCGGCCGCGTGGAACAGGTGGGCAGCCCGACCGAGGTCTACGACACGCCGGCCTCGGTGTTCGTCGCCGGCTTCCTCGGCGCACCGCCGATGAGCCTGATCGAGGCCCGGGTGGAGGCCGACGGCGACCTGCTGGCGGTCCGCGCGGACGGGCTACGCATCCCGCTGTGGCCGGGCTTCGACGAACCCCGCGACGTCATCGTCGGTCTGCGACCCGAGAACCTGGCGCTGTTGCCCGGCCCGGCCGAGTTGCCCGGCCCGGCCGAGACATCGTCGGCATCACCCGGGTTGACGGCATCACCCGGGTTGACCGCGCAGATCGAAGGTGTCGTGACCACGGTCGAGAACCTCGGCAGCGAGGAGGTGGCCTGGTGCGACGTCCACGGTCAGGCTGTCGCGCTGCGTGGCCCCCGCCCGATCGGACTGGCCGCCGGTGACCGGGCCCGACTCACCATCGACGTCTCACGGGTGCACCTGTTCGCTCGGGCGAGCGGACGTCGGCTCGCCTGGCGGCCACCGGATTCCCGGGAATCCCTGACCATCCCCGTGCCCGGCGCGCTCGCCGCGTCCCCCTCCCCCGCTTCGGCCGCGCCCGCCGCGGTCTGAGGGGCGACCAGACCCAACCGGACCAGATCACCGCGATCCGGTCCGTCCGCCATCCCATCGATTCCGTCGGTCCCGTCGGTCCCGTCGGTCTATTGATCCCAACGTCCCGTTGATCCCAAAGAGCATCCCCGTGGCTCGACCACGCCTGCTGCGTGCCGCAGCTGGCCTCGCGTTGCTTGCGGCGCTCGCCTCCGCGTGTGCGACGTCCTCGCCCACACCCACGAGCGCGGCCGCGAACGCCAGCACGATCCCCGAACGCTCCCCGGACCAGAAGGTCTCGATCGTCTTCGAGAGCTACAACCTCGCGAACGTCGGGACGTGGAAGCCGGTGATCGAGGGGCTGCTCCGCGACTTCCAGGCGGCGCATCCCAACATCACCGTCAAGGGCCAGCCGCCGCAGAACCTGGCCGGCAGCGCGAACAGCGGCGACTACGTCACCAGCATCAAGAACCAGGTGCTGGCGGGCAGCCCCCCGGACGTCGCCCAGATCACCTTCAACGCGCTGCGCTTCGCCTCCGGCAGCCTCGGCGCCCAGCCGCTCGACACACTGGTCGGGCGGGAGGCCGTTCAGGCGAACTTCGGCGGCGAACACCCGTTCGCCCCGAAAGCCCGCACCCTCGGCGATGTCGACGGCAAGACCTACGCCGTCCCGTACGTCTTCTCCACCCCGGTTCTCTGGCTGAACAAGACCCTGTTCACCCAGGCCGGCCTCGACCCGGCCAAGCCGCCAAAGACCTGGGCGGAGGTAAAGACCGCGGCGCTCGCCATCAAGGCGAAGACCGGCAAGGACGGGGTCCTCATCGACTGTCTGACGAAGGTCGGGGACTGGTGTTTCCAGAGCTTGGTACGGTCAGCCGGTGGCCGGGTGATCTCTACCGACGGCACCAAGCTGTCCTTCGCCGACCCGCCGGGCGTCGAGGCGGTGTCGATGGCCGCCGACCTGGCACGCAGCGGCGTGATGCCGAACCTCGACCAGAAGCAGCAGGTCAAGGCGTTCAGCACCGGCCAGGCCGGGATGCTGCTCGAAAGCAGCTCCCTGCAGGGGATGTTCATGGCCGGCGCCAAGGCGAACAACTGGGAGCTCGACGCCGCCCAGGAACCCGCGTTCGGCTCGAAGCCGGTCATCCCCACCAACTCGGGAGCGGCACTGGCGATCTTCAGTAAGGACCCGGCCAAGCAGCGCGCCGCCTGGAAACTGACCAAGTTCCTCACCAGCAACCGCGCCTACACCGAGATCTCCTCAAAGATCGGCTACCTGCCACTACGGACCGGCCTGATCGACGACCCGAAGTACCTGCAGGCCTGGGCGAAGGCGAACCCGCTCATCAAGCCGAACCTCGACCAGCTCACCCGGATCGAGCCGTGGGAGTCCTTCCCGGGTGACAACTACCTCCAGATCTCCGACACGATGATGACCGCGGTCGAAAGCGCCGTCTTCACCGGCAAGGACCCGGCATCCACCCTGGCCGACGCGCAGAAGCAGGCCACCAGCTTCCTGCCCCGGAAGTGACCGCCGTGCCCGTCGTAAGCACCGTAAGCACCGTGAGCACCGTGAGCACCGTGAGCACCGTGAGCACTGGGAGCACGGCCACCGCAGCGAGCACCGGGACCGCCCCGGGCGCCGGCGACGGCGGGGCGCCGCAGGCGCGGCGCGCCCTGTCGCTGCCGGGCACGATCAACCTGCGCGACGTCGGCGGCTACCCGACTGTGCACGGACGCTCCCTGCGCTGGCGCACGCTGCTGCGCTCGGGCACGCTACGCGGGCTCGACGGCCGTGGGCAGGCCATCCTCGCGCAGATCGGGCTGCGCACGGTCATCGACCTGCGCGAGGACACCGAGGTGGCGCACGATCCGGACCAGCTCGGCCGGCTCGCCGCGACGCATCGGCGGGTGCCCGTCTACACCCTGCCGGTCGACCGGCACCAGACGGCCGGCGATCTGCGTAGCCTCTACGACCACGTCGTCGATCATCGAGGGGACCGCCTCACCGCGGCCATGCTCGCGCTCGCCGCACCGGGGGCACTGCCCGCGATCGTGCACTGCAGCGCCGGCAAGGACCGCACCGGTCTGGTCATCGCTCTGGCGCTGGACCTCGCCGGGGTGCCAGCCGAGGTGATCGCGCAGGACTTCGCGCTGACCTCGTACTTCCTGCGGGACGAGGCTGCGGCGGCCGTCCAGCGGATCTCCGCCCTGATGTCCACCGATGGCGAGGAGCTGCCGGCCTCGCTGATGGCAAGCCCGCCCGACCTCATCCTGCACGCGCTGGGCCGTATCCACGCCCGGCACGGGGACACCCACACCTACCTGCTCGCGCACGGGGCGACGGCGCACGCGCTGGACCGCCTCGTCGAGGCCCTGCTCGTGCCGGCGGAGGCCTCCGACGCCGGGCCGGATTCCGGTCCGGCGACCGCGGGCTTAACCCCAGCCAGTGAGCCGCAGGCCCGGAGTCCCTCCCCCTCGGGCCTGCGGCTCACCCCAGGCGCCACCCCGTCCGCCCTGAACCCCGTCCGCCCTGAAGCCATCCCCTCCCGCTCCGAAGGACGTCCATGCCGATACTCTTGGACCCAACCGCGCACACGCCCACCCACAGCCTGATCCAGATCAGTGACACCCACATCGTCCGCGAGGGTGAGCTGATGCACGGCAAGGTCGACACGTACGCCGCGCTCCGCACCGTGCTCGACCAGATCGAGGCGTCCACGCTGAAGATCGGTGCCCTGCTGCTCACCGGTGACCTCGCCGACCGCGGTGATCTGCTGGCCTACCAGCGGTTGCGTGACCTGGTCGAACCGGTGGCGGCGCGCTTGGGCACGCCCGTGCTCTACGGCGTCGGCAACCACGACTCGCGTGGCCCGTTCCGGGAGGGACTGCTCGGCGCGGAACCCACGGTGGAGGCTCACGACTACGTGCACTGGGTCGGTGACCTGCGGATCATCATGCTCGACACCACCGAACCGGGCGAGCACAGCGGCTTCCTGAGCACCGCCCAGCTGCGCTGGCTCGCCGACGAGCTGGCCACCGCGGCCCCCGACGGGACCATCCTCGCCCTGCATCACCCACCCGTGCCGTCCCCCGCTCTCGATGGTGAACTCGCTCCTGCTCGCCGAGCCGCAGAACCTCGCCGACGTGCTCGCCGGCAGCGACGCGAAGATCGTGCTGGCCGGTCACGCCCACCACGCGTCCGCGGGCGTGCTCAGCGGCGTTCCGGTCTGGGTGGCGGGTGCCACCGCCTACCGGCTACGCGCCCTCGGCCCGGCCGACCGGATAACCGGCCTGGTCGGGGGCGAGTACACCCGGATCGACGTCTACCCCGAGGGGGCCGTCGCCACCGCGGTACCGATCGCCACCACCGAGGTGGTCTACGACATGGCCCTCGACGAGGTCGTCCGGCTCGCGGCGGATTATCACTGACTCCGTCCGGCACCCACCCCCGTCCGGCACCGACCCTCGTCCAGTACGTCGG
>NZ_CDWRCK010000073.1:4939-9052 GCF_977927595.1 Frankia sp. CcWB3 | reverse complement strand
CTTCCCGCGCCTCCGGAAAGGATGTTTCCGAACCGTGTTCGTCGAAATCGCCATCCCGGGGGCAGCCGGCACCACGATCCCCGCCGGTGCCGCAATTTCCGCCGGTGCCGCACTCCCCGCCAACACCGCCTCCCCCGCCAACACCGCGTCACGCGTGCCGGTGCGGGCCGCCCGGCCATCGCTGGCCCGGCGGATGCTCGCTGCCACCCCGCCCTACCTGTACCTGCTGCCCGGAGTGGCCAGCCTGGTGCTACGGACCTACAAGCCGATCATCGAGGCCGTCCAGCTGTCCTTCTACCACTGGAACCTGCTGCCGAATTCGCCACGGACCTACGTCGCTCTGGACAATTACCGGCTGGTCCTCACCCTTCCGCAGCTCCGGGGCGCCGCGAAGAACACGCTGTGGTACATCCTCGGCCTGATTCCGTTCGCCATCGTTCTGCCCACCGCCATCGCGCTGGCCATCCGGGACCTGGGCGGTCGATCGCGCACCGTCTACCGGGCGCTGGTCTTTCTGCCGATACTGGTCGCGCCGGTCCCCGCCGCCGCGGTCTGGCGCTGGTTGCTGGACTCCAGAGGGGTGGTGAACCACACCCTCGGGTTCGGTGCCTACAGCTGGCTGCGGGAGGAGCGGACGGCGCTGATCGCCATCCTGGCGATCTGCGCGTGGCAGATCCTCGGCTTCGCCACCCTCGTCATCTCCGCCGGACTCACCGGCATCAGCAGTGATTACGCCGAGGCCGCCGAGATGGACGGAGCGTCGCGCTGGCAGGTCACCCGGCGGGTGACCCTGCCGATGCTGCGCTCGACTCTGCTGTTCATGCTGCTGATGACCGTGCTGCTGTCGGGGCAGTGGACGTTCCCGCTGCTCGACGTGCTCACCCAGGGCGGCCCCGCCGACTCCTCAACCAACATCTATTACCTGCTCTGGCAGTTCGGTTTCCGCAGCCTGGACTCCGGCCTGGCCTCCGCGGCGGGCATCGCGTTCTTCCTCGTCTTCGCGGCGGTGGCGGCGGTGCTGGTCAAACTGGCCGACCGGTACAGCTTCGCTGACAACTGACTCGGACCCTCGGCGACCGGATTTCTCGACGCGCCCCGGTCCCTCGATCCAAGGATGCGAACACGATGAGCAGCATGCGGATACCGCGGATACCCCACTGGCGGACCGCGGCCAGCCATCTGATGCTGGCCCTGCTGAGCCTGATCAGCCTGTTCCCGGTGTACTGGATGTTCGCCACCTCCTTCCGCCGGCCAGACGACATCTTCGACCAGTCGCTCCTGCCCTGGCCGCTGAGCCTGGCGAACTACCGCTACGTCTTCGACAGTCTCGACATCGGCGTGCTACTCGCCAACACCTTCACGATCGCCGCCGTCACCGCCGCCGGCCAGCTCATGATGTCCCTGCTCGCCGCCTACGCCTTCGCCGCCTGGGAGTTCCGCGGCAGGACCCTGTTCTACCTGGCGTTCGTGGCCACCTGGCTGATCCCGTTCCAGGTAACGATGATCTCGAACTACCTGGTGCTGTCAAACCTGGGCCTGCTGAACACACTGGCCGGCGTCATCGTGCCGAACCTGTGCTCGGCGCTGGCGGTGCTCATGCTCCGCCAGCACATGCAGGCCTTCCCCCGGGAACTGCTCGACGCGGCCCGCATCGACGGGCGGGGATCGTGGTCCACATTGTGGACGGTCGTCGTGCCGAACCTGCGCCCGGCGCTGGCGTCGCTGTCGATCCTGCTGTTCATCACCGCCTGGAACGAGTACTTCTGGCCGGCGCTGGCGCTGCAGCGGGCGAACTCCGTCATCCAGCTGGGTATCCGCGGCTTCCTGACCCTCGAGGGCGACAACTGGGGCGCCCTGATGGCCGGGTCCGGCCTCGCCTGCCTGCCCGTCTTCGCCCTCTACCTGGTCCTGCAGCGCCAGGTCGTCGACGCGTTCGTGCGCTCCGGCCTGCGCTGACCGCGCTGCTCCCGCGGGCGATCGGCCACGCCACCCTCGCGGTGTGCCGCGCCGCCTACGAGTTCTGGGTCGACCAGGCCGACAGCCGGCCGGCCGAGTGACGGCGATCCGCGGACAGAATCCTCGGACAGAATCCTCGGAGTGACCGCCGGTGTCGTCGACCCGCCTGACATGAGAGGCCCATCATGGCTGCGCGGTCGCGACCCGGTCCCGGCCGGCGTGCTTTGCCCGGTAGAGGGCCGCGCCGGCGCGGATGAGCAGGTCGCCATGCCCGGAATCGTCCGGGTTCAGCATCGCCACCCCCACGCTGACGGTGACCGGGAGCGGACCGTCGGCGGTAGCCACCGGGCTCGCCCCGATAGCCTGCCGAAGCCGCTCGGCGAGAACACTCGCCGTCGCAGCCGGGCAGCCCAGCACGGCCGCGAACTCCTCGCCACCGATACGGCCGACGATGTCCTGCGGACGCAACGTACCCTGCACGCGTCGAGCGACCTCGGCAAGAACCGTATCGCCCACAGCATGGCCATGACCGTCATTGACCTGCTTGAAATGATCAATATCGATCGTGAAGGCGGCCAGCGGCCGCGCAGTGTGCAGATGCCTGCGAGCCAGAGCATCAGCCTCGTCGAAGAAGTGACGCCGATTCGCCAACCCCGTCAGCGGATCACTCTCCGCGAGCCGCTGCGTCTCCTCGAACAGGTAGGCATTCTCACAGGCCGTCGCCGCCTGGCCCAGCACGGCATAAGCCAGACGAGCCTGCCTGGGGTTGTAGCCACCAGCGGCCCGCGAGGCGATCAGAACAACGACGGTGAGGGCCGGCCGGCACAGGGCCGGCACGGCCAGCCAACTGCCCACCGGGTACCGCTGGCCGGGGAGCACCTCCGGCAACGTCCGGTGCGGCCCGATCATCCCACCACCATGGAACGCCAGCAGCAGCGGGGAGGCCGGGAGCGGGACGACCATCGCCCCGACCGCCCGGCTATCCACCTGGCCGTAGACCGCCACGACCCGCAACGTTCCGCACGGCTCCCGGGCGAGCGCCCACGCCGCCTCGGCGGAAGCTGCGTGGCGGCCGCCGTCATGACCCGCCCGAGGATCTCCGGGGGAGTCACCGCCCTGGTGGTCTCGACGACGACCCGGTGCATCGTCTCGGCCAGTTCCCGCCGCTGGCGCTCCGCCATCAGCAGCCTGCGCAACTCCGCCGCGTCGGCCTCGCGAAGCGAGATCAGTTCCCGGTCGTGCCCCGGCGCGGCGAGGAGCAAGGCATCCTGAATCTGGTTGGCGACCATGCCCGCCGTGGCCGTCAGCAGCGGCCCGGCATCCCGGCGCGGACAGGTGAGATCGAACAGGCCGAGCGTCTGCCCCGTCGCCGGATCACGCAGGGGAACACCGGCACAGGCGAACTCGCCGAGGGGCTCCGCGTAGTGCTCCTGACCGAACACGTGCGCCGGCCTGTGCTCCTCGAGAGCGGTGCCGATGCCGTTGGTGCCGACAAACCGCTCGGCGAAACTAAATCCGGGCACCAGCGATATACGGTCCAGCCGGCGTTCGAACGCGGCGTCGCCGGTGCACCGCACGAGCACCAGACCGTTCGCGTCGGTGACGATCGCGCTGACGGCCTGCCTGGCCAGGCGGTCGGCGAGCTGGCACAGGACCGGTTCGGCCGCGCGCACGACAGGTGCGTCGAGGTCCGACGCGGCGGGGAGAGGCTCGGGGCTGTCCGCGGCCACCGCCCACCGCCGCGACCGCATCCACGACTCGCGGATCGGATCCCGCACCCCACCGGGCTCGCTGGTCTCAGCTGAGATCCCAGCGGTGAAGAACCGCTCGCGCACCCGCTCGAGCGAGGCTCCCTCCCCACCGTTGAGGCGAACCCCCGAGGCCCGTCCGGCTCGCCGAGACGGTCTTGACCGATCCGGCATGACGCACCTTCCCGCACCTTTAACCGTGTGACCTGGGGCAAGTATATGCCGCTGGGGCATGAGCTCAGAATCATAATCCGCTTAGCCCTGCTCGCCGGAGAGGGCAAAAATTGCAGAGAAAGCAATATCCAGTATTTTTCTCCCGAAAATCGGTCTTTCATGTGCTTGGTAGGCGGGGTGCGGTGCGGCCGCCTGCACGGTGTTAGGAGTCGAAATGAAATAACTTGCGCGTTTC
>NZ_CDWRCK010000073.1:0-4470 GCF_977927595.1 Frankia sp. CcWB3 | reverse complement strand
TAGTGACGTTGGGGCCGGCCTCCTCGATGATGCCCGCGCCCTCGTGCCCGCCGACGATCGGGAAGCGGGGCGGCAGGTCGCCGACGGCTGTCGGAGCCCCGGCGCCGAACAGGGCGGCCGGACAGGCGTGGCCGTCGTCACATCCGCCATGGGCGATGGCAATTTCGGCGCCGAAAGCATGCTACTTCCCGAAAAGGGAGGCGGTCTCAACCGGTCGGTGCGCCAGCTCTGGTAGAAGGGCTGCCCGCCGTCACCGTGATGATGATTCTGGGATGGCTACCCGTGGCCCGCAGGCTTCCGCACCCCCGACCGTCGAATCAATTACGTCCGAGGTAATGGGGGCTGGCGCCACCGGGCACGGCCGAGAAGATCGCCGCAATGACGGTGGTCGAGCGTGGCAACACGTGGTGTGTCCAATCGTTCGGCGAGCGCGATGAGGCTCGCATCGGTGCCACCGAGCGGGAGATCCCGATATCGACCGGCCAGTTCCCGCACTCGGGACCAGTCCGCATGCGTCAACGTCTCCACAATGAGCGCATCGTCGATGATCGACGTGTAAAGAGCCAGTTCCGCCGTAGCGCCCAGTTCCCGGTTGATAAGATAGGCGGCTTCCGCGATCACGAGAGGTGACCCGCCCCCTCGAGCTCCTCCAGAAGATGTGCGCACACCACATGGTGAGGATCGCTGCGGTCAGTGGCAGCGACGATCACTCCGGTGTCGACGAGGAGCACCCGGGTTCAGTCCCGGCCGAAGCCGTCCGCCAGAAGGTCGTCGATGCGTGCGGTGATGCCCTCGGCCGACGCACCCGCCCCCACGAACGCCAGCCTGCGACGTGACTGCGGCGCGGCCGGGGGAAGGTGGGCCGCGAGGTCCGCGATGACCTCGACGAGGCTCGCACCACGCCGCTCGGCCTCGGCGGTCAGGCGCCGGACCACCTCGTCAGGAAGATCAAGCGTGAGGCGCACGACGATGATTCTACGACCCTGAGAGACGAGTGGCCGGGGATCCGCGCCGGCCTGAAGCACCGCCTCCGGCCATCCTGACCAGCGCCACCAAGGTGGCCGCGCCATGGGCCGGGGATGGGAACGGGGACGGACCCGGCCGGTCCGCGAGATCGGAGGGCTCCGTCAGACAGGCGGGGTGATCATGTCGTCAGCGATCCGCTCGATCCTGGCCCGCAACTCGGCCAGGGGGAGCCTCAGGTCGAGCACGTACGTCACGAGCGATGGGCGCGGGACCCCCGATCCGGCGCCGGATGACGTCGCCACGACCGCCGGGCTGGCCGTCGGCCCGCTCCGAGCCGGCGTAGACGAGCCGTCCCTGCCGGGCGCCGAGCCGGGCACAGTAGGCGATCATCTGGTGGTACACGTGCGCGGGCGCGCCCTACCGGATCGCGAGCCGGTACTTCGCGTCGAGGACAACCGTCGGGATCATCCGCCCGCCCGGGCCCTCCGGCCGGTACAGCACGAGATCGGGGCGCATCTCCAGCGTCCGGTCCTCGTCGAGGTGGTGGGTGCGGTCCTGCAGGCGGACCTCACCGCCCCGACGGGTGAGGACCTCGTCGACGGCGTGGGTCACGAAGTCCTCGAAGACCTCCCACATCTTCACCACGAAGCCGTCCACCCGGAGCGTCTCCCCGTCTTCCCGTTCGAAGGAAGACGAGCGCAGAACCGTCTCGGCGAGCCGGAGCGCCGCATGGTAAGGCGCGTTCACCCGGGTTGGCGCCCAGTCCGGCGGCTTGACGGGGCCGTGCGCCGGCTCGGCCACACCGTCCAGGGCTGCGGCGATACGGCGCAGCTCCTGGGCGGTGGCCGGTGCCACCCCGGCCAGGGCGAGCAGCGAGCGGGTGGCGGCGAGCAGCAACCGGTTCTCGGCGATGTCAACGGTGCGCTCGTCATAGCGCACCTCGAGGGGGACCATCACCCCGGACCGTCGCCGGAGCTGCGCGGACTCGCGCAGCCGGCCGCGGAGGACGGGAAGCGCCGCATCCACCTGCCGATAGCCTCGCAGCACCCCGTGCGCGAGCGCCCGCGAGGCGGTTCGGGCGAACGCCACGGCGACCGCGGGCAGAAGATCCGGCTCCTCCGCCGCCTGAACCTCGTCCTCGAACCACCTGCCGCGATCCTGCGCGTAGCCAAGCAAAAACAGCAGACGGCGGATGGTGACCTTGGGGCGGATGCGAACCTCGAACGCCTCCTCGCCCGACCCGAGGCGCACGGTGCCGACCAAGGCGTTGTCCTTGACCTCGCAGGTACCGTCGGCACGCCGTTGCCGCACCTGCGCCACCTCGCTGGCATCGAGCGCATCGGCCTGACCCTGGCTCAGCTTCCGCCGCTGCCACCCGGCGCCCTCGGTCAGCTCCACCGGTGCAAGCATGATGGCATCAGCCTGCCGCGGGGCCGAGGGGCTGCCGCAGCGCCGGTAGGCCGTACCGGGCGGCGAGATCGATGGTCTCGCCGACGTGGTGTTCGGCCAGCAGCGGCAGGATCTGATGTTCCCACACCCGCTCGAGGCCGTCGGCACTCTGGTGGACGCGGTCGCGCATCAGGTAGGACGGGCCGACGCGGGCGTCCGGGTCGTCGATGCGGCGGTTCAGCTCGCCGAGCAGGCGGGCCGCCTCGTCGGGCAGGTCGCGTGCCGCGAGCCAGCGGCGCAGCACGGACGCGGTCGGTTCGACGTCCGGATGGAGCCCGACGAAGGTGAACCGTCGGCGCAGCGCCTGGTCGAAGGCGGCGATCGAACGGTCCGCGCTGTTCATCGTGCCGATGATGAACAGGTTCTTCGGCAGTTGGAAGTCGCGCGTGTCCGCGGAGGCGTACTGGGTGGTGACGGCCTCCCCGCGGTATTCCAGCAGGAAGTACAGCTCACCGAAGATCCTGGCCAGGTCACCCCGGTTGATCTCATCGATGATCAAGAAGAACGCCTGGCGGGGATTGAGCTCGGCGGCGGTGGCGAGCCGGCGCAGCGGACCGTCCACGAGCTCGAAGGACATCCGGTTGGTGGTGGCCGCGTCACCGTCGCCACCCTTCACCTGCACCGGGCGGAAACCCTGGAAGAAGTCCTCGTACATATAGGACGGATGGAACTGGACGAGGGTGACGTTCTCGCGCCGATCGTCGGCGAGATGCCAGGCCAGGTGCCGGGCGAGGTACGTCTTGCCGGTGCCGGGCGGGCCGTAGAAGATGAGCTGCGGCCGGTCCCGCAGAAGCTCGACGCACCTGCGCAACCAGTCCCGGCTGTAAAAGAGGCCGTCTGCGAACTCGTCCGTGACCTCGCGCAGATCGTCCCCGCCGAGGACCTGCCCGGCGAGGTCGGCGTCGGCGCTCTGGGGGACGGCCCCCGTCGTCGCGATCGATGTCACCGGCGCGGGCGCGGGCACCAGGGCGTCGAGGTCGGCGACGAAATCGGAAAGATCGACGATGCGCGCTTCCGCGTTGCCGAGCAGGGCCGCCACCCGATCGGGCAGATCGAGGTAGTTCACCGGCTCGTCGGCGTTGCGCCAGTGGACCGGCCGTTGCAGGTCCGCGACGCCCCCGACGCTCTCGACGAACACCGGCGGTCCGAGGATCTCCCCGACGTAGTACTGGTCACGGTCGTTCACGACGACGAGGTCGTTCTCCCGCATCCGGCTCAGGAAGGCGTGGTACTCGCTGGTGAGCCGGCCGCGCCGGGCCGAGGTGAGCGAGGCGTGTTCGCGGTCGACCGCCCGGCGCCCCTGTTCCCAGTCGACCCCGGGCCGCACCTCCAGCCGGTCACCGGGCAGGGAACAGACCTCGTCGGCCAGCCAGAGATCCCGCGCCAGCGAACGGCCACGCCGGTCCGCGCCGCGTAGCTGGGTGACCTGCACGAAGTCGTTGAGATGCCCGGCCTGCAGGCTCGCGTCCTGGCGGTTATCGACGAAGGTGAGCAGCTTCTTGGCCCGGGAGTCCAACGCCTTCTGGCGCCGCAGGTTACGCACGATGCTGGTGCTGACCAACGACACGGCCGAGCTGCGGCCCTCGGCGGCGAACGAGGCCAGCTTGGCGAAGTCCTGGGCCCGCAGCTGCTCGTACGAGACCCGGCAGCGCAGGCAGAACCGGAACGGCGCCGGGATGAACCAGGCCGTCATCGGCTCGGACGCCACGGAACCAGACGCCACCGAACCGGACGCCGCGGAACCGGACGCCACCGAACCAGACATGTCACGAAGGAACACGGCGCGCTCGCCGTCCGTCTCGACCTCGCTGCCGTCCGCCGTCACCCGGACCCGGCGCGGCACCTGATCGGCGAGTCTTGGCAGGACGAACGAGTGCCCGTGCTCGTCAGCGTCGAACCAGGTGTCCGGAAAACGCCCTTCGGCAATGGGATCGGTAGGCCAGGGATGATCCTCGCTCACATAGAGATAGCCGAGATCGGCTTCACTTTCAACCGCGACCGACTCCCGGCGGGCGGTATAGGAGTCGAAATGAAATAACTTGCGCGTTTCGAACC
>NZ_CDWRCK010000072.1:0-17538 GCF_977927595.1 Frankia sp. CcWB3 | reverse complement strand
AAGGCCGCCGCCCGCCCGAAGTGCAGTTCCTCGGCGATTGCGAGGAACGAGACGAGATAGCGGAACTCCATGCGGGTCTCCACGGCACCTCCCCGCAGAAAAATATCGTTCCGGAATACCAGCGGAGAAATAGAAAAAACGGACGGTGAAATTCCAGTGTTGATTGGTCACCCAGCCGGCCGGCCGCGGATCGTCGTCAGCCGGCTGGGGCTATGGGTTACCGGCTTACCGGGCCTGCCGGGCCCGTCGGCCTTTGATTGATCATGATAGCTGGGTGGGCGTCAACACCGTTGATTATCTTGCTCGGGGCGAGGAAGGACCGGCCGGGCACCAGACGGCTGGCCGGGAATCGAACCGCCCGCGGCCAGCCCTCCCCCGCCCGCCGCGGACCGCGTCACCGCCGGGGAGGGGGACGCCGGGGACGCCGATGTGGCGATGTCCGCATCCTCCTCGCTCGTCCGCGACGGACCACCGGCGCGGACCGGGAACCACACCGACTCCAGCAGGGCGCGCCGGTCCGGAGGTAGCGGGGTGGGAACGCCGTCGACCAGGTGCACCATGACGGTGTCACACAGCCCCAGGCAGACCTCGTCGAGGAAGAGGCCGGCACTATGCACGAACGACGACGCGCCGATCCGGCTTATCCCGTGGCCGATCTCGTAGGTGGCGGGATAGTGCGCCTCGGCCAGGTAGTGGATGCTGAGCTGTGCGACGACGGGCGTGAACCCGGGCAGGCCACCCGGGTCCTCGGGGCGGAGCAACCGGGTGTGCAGTCTCACTCGGGTGTCCTCGTACAACGAGGCGACGGCGACGTTATTAAGGTGACCGAAGCTGTCCATGTCGCTGAACCGCGTGGGCATCGTCTGGCTCAGAGGGTAGCTGGCGAGGCTGAGCCTCGCCGGATCACGTCTCGGGTCCATTTCGCCACTGTGCCCCATCCGATCCGGCCGTGGAGGGTCAACATTCGGTCTTCTTCGTCATGCCGGCCCGCATCTCCCCGGCCGGTCGGATTCCGGCCAGCCGGAAAACGATGTAACGCTGTCGAGACGAGGCCGATACTGAGGGGATGGGAAAGACCTACGAGCGCATCGACGGTCGGCTCCGGGCGTTCATCGAGGAGCAGGTGATCTTCTTCGTGGCGTCGGCGCCGCTGTCCGCCCAGGGCAGCGTGAACATCTCCCCGAAGGGTCGGGCCGGCACGCTCGCCGTGCTCGACGAACGGACCCTGGCCTACCTGGACTTCGGCGGCAGCCACGCGGAGACCATCGCCCACCTACGCGAGAACGGCCGGATCACCCTGATGTGGTGCGCCTTCACCGGGCCACCGACCATCGTGCGGGTGCACGGCCGCGGCGAACCGGTCTTCCGGGACGATCCCCGCTTCCCCGAGCTGCTCACCCACTTCGACGCCGAGCAGGCGGGCGCCGCCGGGCTGCGCGCCGTCATCCTCGTCGCGGCGGAACGGATCAGCGACAGCTGCGGGTACGCCGTCCCGTTCATGGACTACCGCGAGGAACGGCCACTGCACGCCCAGTATTTCGACCGCAAGACCGACGAGGAGTTCGCCGCCTACTGCGCGTCGAAGGAGTTCAACGGCACGAGCGTCGACGGCCTGCCCGCGCTCCCCCTCCCCCTGCCCGCGCGGGCGACTTCCTAGACCGCTGGTCCGGCTGCCCGACAAGGTCTGCTGTCATGGGGTGAGCGTGCGGCCCGCCGGGTCCGTCCCGGCGATCGCCGGGGCGCCGCGTCTGGCAGCCTGGCGGTGTGTGGTCACCGTGGGGCGGGCTGCGCTCCATGGACCGACTCATCGAGTCCACCCCGCCGTCCCGGGCGCGCGACGTCGACTTCCTGCGCCTGGCGAGCGTCTGTGTCGTGGTGCTGTGGCACTGGGCCCTGTCCATCGACCACTTTCGCGGGGGCGTTCTCGTGATGCCCAATCCGATCGCGCGGATACCGTTCGCCTGGCTCGCGACCTGGCTGCTCCAGGTGATGCCGGTGTTCTTCGTCATCGGTGGCTTCGCCCACCTGGCGGCCTGGGACGCGGCCGGTCGCGCCCCCGGGTCTCCGCGCGGTGATCCCGCGCTTCCCTGGGGCCCGCGGGCGCGGCGCTTCCTGCGGGGGCGGCTGCGCCGCCTGCTGCCCCCGATGGCGGTGTTCGCCGTTATCTGGGCGGCGGTCGACGCCGTCCTGCTGCTCGCGGTCCCCGACTACCCGGGTCTGCTGCGCTATGGACGGGCTGTGCTGGTGCCGCTGTGGTTTCTCGCGGCGTACCTGGGGGTCATCCTGGCCGTGCCGGTGACCGCGGCGGTCCATCGGCGGTTCGGCTGCCGGTTCATCCTGCTGCTGGGCGCGGCCGTGGCGCTCGTCGACCTGGCGCGGTTCGGCACCGGCAGCACGGTGTTCGGCTATGTCAACACCGGTCTCGTCTGGGTGTTCGCCCACCAGCTCGGGTATTTCTGGCGGGACGGCGCCCTGCGCGGGCCGCGGCGGGCGCTGCTGACGGCGCTCTGCGGGCTGGCGGGTCTGGCCCTGGTGACGACGCTCGACGAGTATCCGCGATCGATGGTCGCCACCGAGGGAACCAGGCTCAGCAACATGTTCCCGACAACCGCTGCGATCGCCGTGCTCGCCGTCTTCCAGCTCGGTCTGATACTGCTCGCCGTACCCGCCCTGAACCGAATGCTGACCCGGCGCCGGCCGTGGGCGGCGGTCGTCACGGGCAACGCCGTAATCATGACCGTGTTCCTGTGGCACATGACGGCCCTGCTGCTCGCGATGGTCACGATGCGGGCGGTCGGGCTGCCGATGCCCGAAGAACCGACCGCGGCCTGGTGGGCCGGGCGGCCGCTGTGGGTGATCCTGCCCGCACTCTTCCTGGTGCCGTTGATCGTCCTGTTCGGACCGGTGGAGCGCCGGGCCGCGGCCCCGCGTGAACCGGCACGGGCCGGGCCGGACAACTGAGAACCTGAGTTAGCCAGTATTAACCAGGCGGGCACCGGCTGTCCCGGAAGGCGGTAATGTGCCGACCGTGTCCTTCAGCCTCGAAGAACCGCCGCCAGCAGGATCGCGCCGGGAGCGCATCCTCGCCGCCGTGGCCCGGCTGATGGCCGAGCGCGGGTACCACGGGGTGAGCATCAACGACATTGGCCGGGCCGCGGGCGTCTCCGGGCCGGCGTTGTACAAGCATTTCCCGAGTAAGCAGGCGATCCTCGGCAAACTGCTGATCGGCATTAGTGAACGCCTGCTCACCGAGGGCACCCGTCGCGCGGCCGCGGTGCCCAGTCCGGACGGCACCCCCAGTCCGGACGCCACGCTGGACGCGCTCGTGCGCTGGCACGTCTCCTTCGCTCTCGACTCACCCGAACTGATCCGCGTTCAGGATCGCGACCTGAGCAGCCTGAACCCGGCCGACGCGCACACCGTGCGCCGGCTGCGACGCGGCTACGTCGAGCTCTGGGCCGCCCAGCTGCGCGCCCGCAGCCCCGAACTCGCCGAGGGCACCGCCCGCGCCGCCGTCCACGCCACCTTCGGCCTGCTGAACTCCACCCCCTACAGCGCGGTGACGATGAGCCGGCCGCAGCTGGCGGACCTGCTGCACCAGCTCGGCCTGGCCGCCCTGCTCGCCGCGGGAACGCGGCACCCGGCACCCGGGCCGGCCACCAGCCACTGATGATCTTTCGCGGGGTGCCGGCAGTGTTCTGGCGAGCCTCGCCACTACAGACCCAGTTCGCGCGCGATCAGCATCTTCTGGACCTCGCTGGTGCCCTCGCCGATCTCCAGGATCTTGGCGTCCCGCCAGTGCCGGGCGACCGGGTATTCGTTCATGAACCCGTAGCCGCCGTGGATCTGCGTGGCCTCGCGGGCATTCGTCACCGCCGCCTCCGAGGAGAACAGCTTCGCCATCGCCGCCTCCTTCTTGACGGGCAGGCCGGCGAGCATCCGGGAAGCCGCGTCGTAGTAGGCGGCACGGGCCACGTACGTCCGCACCTCCATCTCGGCAATCTTGAAGGCGATTGCCTGGTTGCGGCCGATCGGCGCGCCGAATGCCTCCCGCTGCTTCGGAGTCGAAATGAAATAACTTGCGCGTTTCGAACCCTCCACAGGCCTGTGACCTGCGATGATGCTCTCGATCGCGTATTTGTTACTTCATTACGTCCCCTTCGCGTATTTCACGCTCTCGTCCACGCAGGCCTGCGCCAGCCCGACGGCCAGCGCGGAAATCGCGATCCGGCCCTCGTCCAGGATCTGCAGGAAATTCGCATAGCCGCGGCCGCGCGCACCGAGCAGATTCTCCGCAGGAACCCGCACGTCGTCGAAGGCCAGCGGGTGGGTGTCGGAGGCATGCCAGCCGACCTTCGAGTAGGCCGGGCCGGCGGTGAAGCCGGAGGTGGGCACCGGCACCAGGATGGACGAGATCTCCTTGCGCCCGGCCGGGGTCCGCCCAGCGACAGCGGTGACGGTGACGAGCCGGGTGATGTCGGTACCCGAGTTGGTGATGAAGGCCTTCGAGCCGTTGATGACCCAGTCGCCGCCGTCGAGCCGGGCGGTGGTGCGGGTGCCGCCAGCGTCGCTGCCCGCCTCTGGTTCGGTCAGCCCGAACGCGGCCAACGCCCGCCCGCTGGCGAGCAACGGCAGCCACTCCTCCCGCTGTGCCGGCGTGCCGAACCGGTAGATCGGCATCGCGCCGAGGCCAACCCCGGCCTCCAGCGTGATCGCCACCGACGAGTCGGCCCGGGCCAGTTCCTCGATGGCCAGGCAGAGGGCGAAGAAGTCGGCGCCCTGCCCGCCGTACTCCGCCGGGAACGGCAGACCGAACAGGCCCATGTCGGCCATCTGCGCGACGACCTCGTACGGGAACGTCTTCTCCTCGTCGTGCCGCGCCGCCGCGGCGGCGACCACCTCGCGGGCGAACGCCTCCACGGTCTTGCGCAGGGCTTCCTGCTCCTCGCTGAGCCGGGTGTCAGGCATCGCTGTCCTCCCCGTCGTGGAAGCGGCACCCGCTACCAGGGCACTCAGGGCTACCAGGGCACTCAGGTCAGGATCCGGCGGCGGCGGGCCTCCGAGACCGATTCCCCGCGCCGAGCGACCCCGAGCTTGGTGTAGATGCTCTTGAGATACCACTTGACGGTGTTGATGGTCAGGCCGAGGTTACGCGCGATTTCCTTGTTCGACAGTCCGCGGTCCAGCAGACGGAGGATGTCGATCTCGCGGACGTTGAGCGATTCTTCGGGAGCGGGGTTCCGCTCGGCCGGGCGGTCGATGATGGGGATCGCCGCCCGTTCCGCGTCCGCGTGGGCCGTGGCGAGCAGCTTGGACAGGTAGTCGGAGGGCACAGTGGGCAACTCCGCCGGCCACCGGCGGCACCGGCTCGCGTCCCGCAACTCGCCAATGATCTTCAGGAGTTCCGGTCCGGCGTCGGTAATGGTGCGCACCAGACCGCGGCGGGCCCCGGCGACGACGGCGGGCACGAGGGTGCGCAGCGCGGTGTCGGTGTCGCCGGTCAGCGAGTGCACCACCGCGAGGTCGATACGCGCGGCCGTTTCGGCGTACCGCCAGGCCACGGAGCTGCTCTCCTGGTGCATCTGGGACAGCAGCCGCAGGGCACCGTCGTAGTCGGCCTGGGCGGCCATGACCCGCGCGCGCATCGCGAGCTGGTAGTGGCGGGTGGCCATCGCGATGCCGTCGCCGCCGCGGGCGACGTCGTCGCCGTGGCGGGCGAGCACGTTCTGGGCGCGCCCGAGGTCCCCCCGGGCCAGGTGCAGCCGCAGGCGTTCGTGGTCGACGGCGGCCGACAATCGAGGCAGGACGAGCTGGCTCGCCGCCTCGCTGCCCTCGTCGAGCAGGTGCCAGACGTCCTCGATCTCACCGCGCAGGGTCTTGATGCGGGCCAGCGTGGAGTAGGTGGCGATCATAAGATCGGCGACGCCGCTTTCGGCACCGAGCTCGTGGCACTCCTCCAGCAGCCGCTCGGCGGCATCGGTGTCGCCCCGCTCGTAGTACAGCCGGCCCAGCAGCGCGCCGGCCAGCCGGGCGGCGTGCGAACGCGGCCCGGCGGCTTCGCGGGCGAGGGCCACGGCTTCCCGGTACAGACGTTCGGCGGCCACCAGGTCAAGCTGGGCGAACGCCGCGAGCCCGGCGAAGCAGCGCCCGTACACGCCGGCGAAAGGCCCGCGGGTGGTGTCGTGGAAGGCGTTGGCCCACCGCTGCCGCGCCTGCGCGGTGTCGTAGGCGAAGGTGTGGATGTCGACGAAGGTCCGGATGTTGGACGACACCGCGACCAGCCACGGCCGGTAGCCGGAGTTCTTCACAATGTAGGGGGCGACCAGGTCAGCAGCGCGGTCGATCCGGTCACCGTAGACGTCGATGCAGGCCTGGACGACATCGGCCTCGCCGAGGATGTCCTTACCGGTGTCGCTGGTGTCATCGGGTGCCAGGGCGGCACGCACGTGGTCGAGCGCGACCTGCGCGGGCTGCGCCCGTTGCAGCAGACAGTTGGCCCAGGCGATCGCGATCTGCAGCCGCGGCCGGCCGGGCAGCAGCGCCGGCGGCAGCTTGTTGACCAGGCCGAGCAGGGTGGCCATTCGGCTGTGCTCCACCAGGTGCATGGCCCGCCGCTCCACCAGATCCACCGCCCCGGCGTCGTTACCGGCAGCCAGGGCATGGGTGACCGCCTCACCGAGCAGACCATGATCAGCAAACCAGGCCGACGCGGTCCGGTGCAGGGTCACCACCCGATCCGCATGATCACGCTCCAGGCGGCGGCGCAGATAACCCGCGAACAGATGGTGATAGCGAAACCATTCCCGGTTATCGTCGAGCGGCCGCAGGAACAGGTCCCGCCGTTCCAGCTCCTCCAACAGCGCCTGCCCCGCCGCTGCCCACTCACCGCCGCCGCCAGATCACCGCAGAGCCGATCACAGACGGAAGTCGTGAGCAGGAAGTCGAGCAGATCCGCGGGCAGCGCATCGAGCACGTTCTCGGCGAGATAGTCACCCAGGGAGTGATGCCGCCCGGAGAAACCGCGGATCAACGCCGACGGGTCGGCGCTGTCACGCGGCGACCCAGCCGTCGGTACTCGACCACAGCCGATGCACGTCCGTGCTGTCGAGATCCAACGCGTTGAGCTCGAGCAGGAAGGCCGCGGACTCCCGATGGTCGAACCGCAGCTGCGTGGCGTCGATCTCCGTCACCTGGTTACGCACCTTCAGCCGGCCCACGGCCGGCGACCGGGTCCGGCTGGTGACGATCAGATGCAGGTTGGCCGGACCCACCTCCAGCAGGAACTCCAACGCGGCAACGGCCTGCGGGGCATCGATGAGATGCCAGTCGTCGAGCACGACCGCCAACGGCCGCCGATGCTCGGCAACCTGATTGACCAGCTCGGTGAGCACATACCGCTGCGCGTCGTCGGAATGCCCCTCCAGCACCTCGACCAGGTCACCGGCCAGGGTCGGTTCGACCCGGCGCACCGCCTCGATGAGATGGCTGAGGAACCACACCGCGTCGTTGTCGTCCCGATCGAGACTCAGCCATGCCACCGGCACCCCCTCGGCGCGCAGCACCCGCTGCCACTGCACCGCCAGCGTGGTCTTCCCGAACCCGGCCGGCGCGTGGATCAAAGCCAGCCGCCGGGCCCGGCCGTCCCGCAACACGTCGAGGAGCCGGTCCCGGCCGACCAGCTGGGTGTCATAGGTGGGTGCCTGAAACTTCGTGGACACGGCCAGCGTGGGACGTGCCTTGGTGTCCATCCAGCTCGCCTCGCTTCCGAGGGCTCCCCGCCCGGCTCCCCTGCCACGCGTTCGTGACGATACTCACAGGCCCTCGAGCTGATTTTCGCACTGGCCGCCCAGGCCGCAATACTTTGGGCGTCACCAACCGGGCCAGCCGGCCCGCAGCGCCTTCTTGTCCAGCTTGCCGTACACGGTGGTCGGCAAGGCCTCGACGACCCGCACGGCCTTGGGCTGCTTGTACCGGGCAAGCTCCACCCGGCAGTGCGCCAGCAGCTTGGCCTCGTCGAACGCACCGGTATCGTCGGGCACGACGAACGCCACGACCGCCTCACCCCAGTCCGGATGCGGCACCCCGACGACCGCGACCTGCCCAACCCCCGGACAGGCCGCCGCCGCGTTCTCCACCTCCGTGCTGTACACGTTCATCCCACCGGTGATGATCATATCGTTCTTGCGGTCCAGCAGATAGACGTACCCCTCGGCATCCATCCGCCCGATATCCCCGGTGTGCAACCACCCGTCCCGCAACGCCTTGGCGGTCTGCTCGGGCCGGCCCCGATACCCCACCATCGTGTACGGCGTGGCGGCGACGATCTCCCCGACCTGACCGCGGGGCAGCTCCCGGCCAGCCTCGTCGACCACCTTGACCGCGGCCATGACGACCGGCTGACCACAACTGGCCAGCCGATGCTCCCCGTCAGGATCAAGACGATGATCCTCACGGCGAAGACGGGTGATGAAGTTCGGCGCCTCCGACTGCCCGTACAGCTGCATGAACACCGGGCCGAGCACCTCCAGGCCCTGCTCCAGCCGCTCCCGGGTGATCGGCGCGGCACCGTACAGGATGGTCCGCAGCGAGCTGAGATCCAACGCGCGGCCCGCCGCCCGGTCGAGCACCCGGTAGATCATGGTAGGCACCATGAACGTGAAGGTCACCCGGTCGGCGGTGATCCGCTCAAGCACCAGCTCCGGGTCGAACCTGGTCTCCAGGAAGTGCCGGGCTCCCTTGAGCATCCCGGCCTGCAGCAGGAAACCCGCGCTGTGCGGCAGCGGCGACATCACCAGCAGCACCTCGTCGTCGAGCAGCCCCATCTCCATCACATGCGAGAACAGATTGAGCGCGAGATTCCGCTGGGTGTGCATCACCCCCTTGGGCAGACCGGTCGTACCCCCGGTATAGACGATCAACCCCGGATCGGTGGGTGCCGGGGCGACCTCCGGCACAGTGGTCGGCTGCCCGGCCAGCGCGTCGCGCCACGCCACCACCCCGCCCGGGCAGTCGTCCGGGTCGGCGACGGCGATGACCGTCTCCAACAGGGGCGGCGCGGGGTGCAGCGCCGCCGGGAGCATCCCCGCATCGGCGAGGACGACCCGGGCCTCACTGTCCCGCAGGATGTAGTCGATCTCGCTGGCCGACAGCATGTCGTTGAGCGCCACCTTGACCGCACCACACCGCAGGATCGCCTGATCAGCGACGATGTACTCGGGCCGGTTGGACATCATCAACGCCACCGACACCCCCGGCCCCACCCCCGCCGCGCGCAGCCGGTGCGTGAGCTGGTTCGCCGCGGCCACGATCTCGCCGTACCCGTAGGTCCGCCCCTGGTAGTGCAGGGCGGGACGCGCACCGAACCGGTCCAACGCGTCGACGAACACCGCTTTCAGGGTCAGGTCACTTTTCCCGGTGAGATCACTCATCGCACACGCTCCAGGACACTCGCATAGTTGGCGACCGCCAGGCCACCCATGTTGAACACCCCGGTGACGGTGGCCCCGGGGATCTGCATCGCCCCGGCGTTACCGGTGAGCTGCAGGACCGCCATCACATGCTGGAGACGGCCAACCGGGGTATGACCCCAGCCCACGATCTCCACGTCGTCCACGCCGAATCCCTTCAGTGCCGGCCGGCGGCCAGGGCGGTGAGCCTGGTCAGCACGATTTCCGGGGAGGCCTCGGTGGGGATCTCACCGAACCGGAACCCACGCTTGGCGGCGGCGTCGACCAGCCGGGCGGCCTCGCTCGTATCGTTCCACACCTCCGCTGGCAGTCCCCCGCCGTAGCGCCGGTCGTCGGGCAGGACGTCGGCTGGCAGGTGCGGCAGGAGCAGCAGGTCACCGGGCAGCTTGGGGTCGAGCTGGTCGGGGCCGGTCACGCCGTTCAGTCGGACCGCGGTGATCCAGCCGTAGTGCCCGGCCGCGGCCAGCAGACTCGACCAGGCGTCGGTCTCGTCCTCATCCGGCCCGCCCGCCGTGTCACAGGTGATCTGCAGCCCCCGGACCGGCCGGTCCGCCACCGAGCGGATCACCTCCAGCAGGCCGGTCGCGACGTCGTCGAGCGCGTCGAAGTCGACCTCCGCACCGGGCGCGAGCAGCCTGCGCGGTGACGGGCAGTCCAGCACCAGGTCGACACGATCGCCGAACTGGTGCAGCAGCGCGTCGAGAGTGTCGGCCAGCACGCGGCGCGGCGCCGGCAGCTCCAACGCCGTACAGACGGCAGCGGCCTCGCTACCACCGGCGAGGTAGCGGGAGAACGGACCTGAGACGTTGACACCGTACACATCGGACCGCAGGAACCGGTGTGCCTGTGCACTCGCCGCGACCAGCGTGGCCGGGTCGTCATACCATCGCTCGGGGCGCCGGCGAAGACCCTCCACACGTACCGGTCGCAGTCCAGCCAGGTCAGGGTGTCACGCCTGGCGTGGATCCAGTCGTCCGCAGCGTTCATCGTTCTCCCGCCGTCCTCATCAGTCCCGCAGCATCAGGATCGGTCCCGCAGCATCAGGCCCGCGCCGTCAGCCCTGCACCGTCAGCCCTGCAGCTCCGCCAGCTTGGCCTCCAGCTGCGCGATCCGCACGTCCTTCGGGTCGGGCATCATCACCGGCACGATCGCGTCCGCGGGGCAGGTGTCCTGCGGAGTGCCGCGGAACAGCACCTGCGGATCGCCCCAGGAGCCGAAGAACGGCACGTCGGCCGGAGGCGTCTCGGTCTCCCACTCCTGGACGAACTCCGCGTACGGCTTACCCCGCCGCAGCCGAGCCGCCCGCTCGGCCTCCCGGGCCGCCGTGGTGCCCTCGGCGTCCACCGCGGCGGTGTCGGGGTTGAGCACCACGTGGTAGATGTCGCGGACGGTGTCCATGGACACCAGGCCGTCGCGGTAGTCGGAAGCCACCAGCTCGGGATCGCGTTCGAGCACGTCCCCGTAGCCACCGCCGGTGCCCTGGGTGAGCATGTACAGCTCGCCGCGCTCGGCGAGCTCGAACTGCATGCCCATGTGATGCGTCGAGTAGGTCGCGTCCGGGAACGGGCGCTCGTTCATCAGTTCCTCGACGGTGTAGCGCAGCAGTTCGCGCTGGTTGTCCATCACCTTGAAGATGTCGACATTCTTGATCTTGCACAGCGGGTAGGTGCCGGGGCCGTAGCCGCCGAAGATGCCGTGCGAGCTGGGGAACTTCGAGCCGATGCTGCACGCCATGAAGCCCCACATGGCGCTGTCCTTGACGGTGGCGATCTGCTGGTGGCCCTGGCCGCCGCGGAACTTGCCGAAGCCCTGGTTGTCCCGCATCACCCTGTTCGGCACTATCTTGAGAATCGGGACTTCTTCCTCGATGAGCTCCTGCTCCCCGATGTCGGCCATGGGCGCGAAGATCGGGGCGACCGCGTGCTCGCCGTCCCGGTTGGACCGCGCGGCCCCGCCCATGCCGTTGAGGTCGGCACACACGTTGCCCACCAGCTCGCCGTGCTGGGTGACGCCACCGTAGATGAACGTGACGATCATGTTGAACCAGCCGGCGATGACGTCCGTAGAGCGTTCACCCGCACTGTAGAGGAGCTTCGGCGTCGCCAGCTGGGCCGCGGTAAAGGAGGGGAAGAACGTCATCATGCTCTGCGCGTTCGGCGCCTCCGGCGAACAGTTCAGCGCCGACCGCGGGTCGGTGAGAACGGTCATCGGCTCGAACACCGCCTGGTTTCGCGGCAGGTCCGGCCACACGAAGGTCAGGAACTCCTGGGCCAGCATGCCCTTCATCGACGAGAGGATCGTGTTGTTGGCTCGGTTCAGGAATTCCGGCGACGAGCCCCGGAAGTCCAGGATCAGCTCGTCGTCCTTCTTGGTCATCGCCAGTCTGATCTTGAGCAGACAGTTCTCGCGCAGCGTCCCGTCCGCGAAGACGTTCTGCCGCACGGTGCCCTCCGGCCACGACCTCAGCCGGCGGCGGACCTCGTCGGCGGTGTCGGTCAGGGTGCGCCGCAACGTGGCGATGACCGCGTCGACACCGTACTCGGCGATGGTGTCGTGGATCCGGTCCCTTGTCCGCATCGCCGCGTACAGCTTGGCCTTCATGCCCTCCAGCTGCAGCTTCGGCTCGCGCACCGAGTTCTGCAGGAAGGTCATGAGGTCACGGCGGAACGTGTAGTTCTCACCGACCTTGATCGGCGAGATCTTCAATCCCTCGTCGAACGGGGATTCCGCCGCCGAGGGCATACCACCGGGTTCGGTGGCGCCGTTCTCCCCCTCGTGGCAGACCGCGCCGGCGAAGCAGATCAGCTGCCCCTCGTGGAAAACCGGGATGAGGATGCTCTGGTCGGTGTTGTGGACGTTGCCGTAGCGGGCGTCGTTGTGCATGAAGACATCGCCCTCACGGACCCCGACCGTCGGCTCATCCACCCAGTACTTGACAATGAACTTGACCGGATGCTGCGTGAGCACCGAGAACAGCAGCACACCACCCATGCTGGACAGGGCGAGGTCGCCCGAGGCCGTCCACACCCCGGAGATCAGGTCACCCCACTTCGCGCCCGGCGCCGCGCCCATCTGCTCGACCATGTCGAAGGACTCGTTACACGCGGTCTGCAGCTTGTGCCGCACCAGGTTGATCTGCTCGGGATCGGTGAACCGCGCGAGCGCCTCCGTTTCGCGGGGCGACTCCGGGGCGAGATGGTGGCTTTGCATGATCTCGGGGTCGGGCCCGAGGAACAGGACGTTTTCTTCGAGGAACTTCTCGACGAGCGACTTGCCGTCAGCGTGGTCGGGCTGGCTCATGAATCTACACCTTCTGGTAAGACGTGCCTGGCGGGCGAGGGCGAGCGGCTTCCCAGGCCCGGCACAGGCTACACGAAACGGACGAGGGGTTGATGACGCCGACTTTGCTGGTTTCCATCAGCCCGACAACGCGTTCTGCTCAGTACAAGAACTTTCCATCAATACGCGCTAGCCGGCCAGCTACGCCATCGGGATGAAACCTCCTGAGCGGGGAGCCCGCTCAGATGGTCCGAACGAGCACCGCGGAGCCGGTGCGGCCGATGGTCAGCTGCCATCCGGGTTCGGCGAGGTAGGTCGTGCTCGGGGTTTCGATCAGGGCGGGGCCCTCGATGACGTGGCCTTCTTCGAGGTCGGCGAAGTCGTAAACGGCGGTCTTGACCGCGCCGTCGATGCCCGGGTAGTGGCATTCCCGCCACCGGGCGGAGTTCGACGCGGGGCGCGGCTCGGCCTGGGTGGGCTGCAGGTCGAACTTGTCGCGTTCGACGTAGCTGACCACGCGGATGACGTTGATGCGCACACCGGCCTCGGGTGCCTGGCTGCCTTCGCCGTACCGCTTGGCGTAGATGCTGCTGAACAGGTCCAGCAGTTTGATCACGTCGCGGTGTGAGGTGAGCCGGTCGAACGGCGACACGACCCCGATCTGGGCGAGCTGGTTGCCGTAGCGCATGTCCAGCTCCACCCGCGAGCGGATGTTGGCGGGGTCGGCGCCCTGGCGGAGGAGGTCGTCGCGGCCCTTCGCGGCGAGTTCCGTCACCGTGTCGTTGAAGATCTGGAAGTCGTCCAACATCTTGCGGGTGGTGGCGTCGTAGACCATCAGGTACAGCGAGTACTCGTGGATGTGCAGCTGGTTCATATTGCCGGCGCCCAGCGCGGAGAACACCGAGCTGAACGGCGGGATCAGCACATTCTGGATACCCAGCGTGTTGGCGTATCCGCAGGCATGCAGCGGACCACCGCCGCCGTAGCTGAGCGCGACGAAGTTCTTCGGGTTATAGCCCTTGACCGCGACCTCCTTGAAGATCGCGTTGGCCATGTTGCTGTCCACCTTGCGCTTGATCGCCTTCGCCGCCTCGATCAGGCTCAGTCCGGTGGGCTTGCAGATGTGCTCCTCGATGGCCCGCTGCGCCCGGCGCAGGCTGAGCTTGATCGTGCCACCGGCGTAGTTGTCCGCGTCGAGGTAGCCCAGCACCAGGTTCGCGTCCGTGGTGGTCGGGAACCGCCCGCCCCGGCCGTAGCAGGCCGGGCCCGGGTCAGAACCGGCGCTTTCCGGGCCGACCTCGATGGCCTCCCACAGGCGGTCGTAGCGGGCGATGGAGCCACCGCCGGCGCCGAGGGTGTGCAGGTAGGTCATCGGGGTGGAGACGAGCCAGCGGTCGATGACCGGGTTGAAGCCGTAGAACTTCACCCCGTCGGAGGTGACCAGGCCGATATCGAAGCTGGTGCCGCCCATGTCGGTGGCGATGACGTTGGGCTGGTGGTAGGTCTTCGACAGGTAGTTGGTGGCCTCCAGGCCGGCGACCGGTCCGGAGTGGATGGTCTGCAGCGAGGAGGTCGAGTTCAGCTGGGCCATGCCGCTGGTGTTGTGCACCAGCAGCATCGGCTTGGTGTAGCCGTTGCGGCGCAGCTCGATCTCCAGCGACGCCAGCCCGTGGTACATCTGGCTGTGCAGGTAGGCGTCGATGACCGCCGACATGGTCCGGGCGTACTCACCCTTGCGGCCGGTCACCCGGTGCGACAGCACGATCGGGATCGCCCCCAGCATGTGCGTGGGGTACTCCTCGAGGATGATCCGCTCGACTTCCTTCTCGTGGGCCGGGTTGATCACCGCGTTGACCAGCGCGACCACGAACGCCTGCGCGCCCTCGTCCACCAGCTTGCGCACCTGGCGGCGCACGTCGTCCTCGTCGATGGACAGCACCGCCGTGCCGCCGTAGTCGATGCGTTCCTGCACTCCGGCGATCCGGGTCACCGGCACCAGCGACACCGGCCGGTCCGCGGCGGGCAGGTCGGACTGCTGGGCCTCGGTCAGCCCATCGCCGTAGCCACGGGCCCGCATCAGCGGCACGGTCGATTCGAAACCGGCGGTGGTGAGGATGCCGACCGCCGGACCGCTGCGTTCGATGAGCGCGTTCGTCCCGAGGGTCGTGGCGTAACGCACCGCGTCGACGGTCGAAAGCACCGTCTGCACATCCAGGCCGGCCTGGGCGCTGGCCTTTGCCAGGGCATCCATGAACCCGGAGGCGAGGTTGTGGTGCGTGGTCAGCGACTTCGCCTCGATGTAGGCGTCGTCGTAGACAAGAAAGCAGTCGGTGAACGTACCACCGATGTCAACGCTTACCTGCCGCATGTCCCTAGCCCTCCACATCGCTGAGGTGACGACGCTTCAACGCGTCGATATCGAGTTCGAGGTCGTGTGTCAACGGATGACCAGGCGGCAGGTACTCGTTCTCCACCTGCGTCCCGCAACCCGGGCAGTAGAACTCGACGATCCGGCACCAGGCCGGGTCGGGGGCGTAGGTGAACTCGTAGCTCTCGTCCAGGATCGGCCGGTGAATCTCCCGCGGGTCACGGTTGTAGACCAGCAGCCCGGTCTTGGGGGACGTAATGAAGTAACAAATACGTGATCGAGAGCATCATCGCAGGTCACAGGCCTGTGGAGGGTTCGAAACGCGCAAGTTATTTCATTTCGACTCCTTGTAGTTCTCGCGGGCGTTCGCGATGTCCTGTCCGCACACCCGGCAGGTCCATCGCTCGGTCGCCAGATTAATCGCGAGATACTCGGTGATGTTCACGGTGGACTGCTGCTCGCTCACTGCTGGGCCTCCAGGATCAGGTCAGAGTTGCTGCTCACCCGGAACCCCCACCCGGGCTCGATCAGACAGGTCAGATAGTCACCCGCGACCAGCGCCGGCCCCGCGGCTCCCTGCCCCGGCCCCAGATTCTCCGGACGGTAGACCGCAATCTCCTGCTCGTTACCGTCAGCGAAATGGATACGACGCGATCCGTCCGCGGCCGCCGGCTGCACCGTGGCGTGTTCGTCGGCCACGAGCTCGAAGGTCGGCAGCGGATACCAGGCCCGCACCACCAGCTGATCGGCCTGCCCGGGAGACGACCCGTCGGTCCACGTCTCGTCCCGCAACACGCCGTCGACGATGAATCGACCGCGGGTCTCGACAGTGCATTCGTCGATGGACACGCCTTCACCGAACATGTCACGCCGCGCGCGGGTCAGCAGATCGTCCCGGGCCGCCTTCACCTCGACGTCGACGCCCGGCATCGGCACGCTGTACTCGTGCGCCAACCCGCTGAAACCGATACCGAACGCGCTGAACACCGCCGACAGATGCGGCACGATCACCCGCGCGATCCCCGCCGCCCGCGCGATCCCCGAGGCAAGCACCGGACCGGCGCCACCGAAGGCCAGCAGCGTGGCCTCACCCGGCTCACGACCCGCCGCGGAGATCATCTCCTTGACCGCGGCCCCCGCCTGCTCCTCGAACACCCGCAACACCGCGAGCGCCGCGGCCTGCGCCGACAACGACAGCGGCTCCCCAACATGGGTCAGCAACGCCCGCTCCGCCCGGGCCGGGTCCAACTTCAGATCCCCACCCAGATAGTTGTCCGGGTCCAACACCCCGGCAAGCAGCAGGGCATCGGTCACCGTCGCATCGGTGCCACCACGGCCGAAAGACGCCGGGCCGGGCGCGGCACCCACACTGCGCGGACCGATCTGAATCTGACCGTCGACGACCTGGACTACCGAACTGCCACCCAGCCCGACACTGCTCAGGTCCGGAATCGGCAGCGAGGTCTGCGCCGAATCGACCCGGCCGTGCGCGTGCACCGTCAGGGCCTTGTCCACCACGACCGACACGTCGGTCGTGGTGCCACCCACGTCCACCCCGACCAGCACGTCCGCGTCATAGAGCGAGGCGTAGGCGACGCTGCCCTCCAGCCCACCCCGCGGCCCGGAACCCCACGTCTTCAACGCCGTGGTCTTGGCCACCCGGGCCGAGTCCCCGTCATTCCGGAAGATCAGCAGCGGGCGGGCCAGCCCGTTCTCCCGGCACGCCTTCTCCGCGCCGTAGAGGAAGTGCTCCATCCCCGGGTGCAGGTAGGAGTTCAGCACCGCGGTCAGCACCCGCCGCGCGTCGTCGACGTCGTGCACAAGCTCATGCGACAGGGTGAACGGGACCGCGCCCAGCAGATGCCGCGGGTACCGCTCCAACAACAGATTCTTGATCGCCCGCTCCGCCGCCGCGCTCCGCAGCGCAATCACGATCCGCGAGGTACTCGTCGCCAACAGTTCGTTGATCGCCGTCGTGAACTCCGCCAAGCCCACCGACCCGTCGGCGCCCACCGCGATCCCGACCGGGGGATGCGGCACCAGGGCCTGCCACAGCGAGGCGTCGACCAGCCTCACAATGCCATAGACATCTTCCTCCGCACCGCTGTCGACCAGCAGGGCGACCGGTGCGCCCTTCCGCTCGACCACGGCGTTCGTACCCGACGTCGTCGAATAGCGCAGATACTCCGTCTCGCGCAACAGACGAGCGGTGTCCTCCTCGCCATACAGCCGGTCGGACACCGTCCGCAGCCCATCGACGAAACACTGCGTTAAATCGTGCGGGGTCGTCGGCGTCTTCGCATGCACGATGCGTTCACCGTCCGTCACACACACATCGGTGAACGTGCCACCGTTGTCGATATTGACCAGGATTCCCAGTAAACATTCACGTAGATTCGTGATCTTGCGGTGAGTGGTTGGTGT
>NZ_CDWRCK010000071.1:0-17705 GCF_977927595.1 Frankia sp. CcWB3 | reverse complement strand
GGCCCTAGCCCCGCGCGGGTGAGTCGGGAGACGGACCGTCTTAGACCGAATCATCCGGGCACCGGGGGTGACCTCTCCGCGCCGGTTACGACGGCCGGCGATGGAGGCGGCGCCACCGGTGGTCGCCCCACGGGACGACCGTCAACCAGCACCGGTGCGCACCCGAGGCACCGGTCTCGCGCAGGAGGAGCCACCGAGCTGTGAGCCGCCGTCTGGGTGCCCGTTCCACGTCAGCCACACCCGCCGTCGGCGGGGCGTCCGCCGCCCCGGAGCCGGGCCACGACGCCGGTCGACAGTCCACCTTCAGGCGGCGTATGGCCTCCCGCCGGATCGGTGCCGCGATCCTGGCCTCGGTGGTCGGGTCCGCTGGCCTGGCAAGCTGCGCTTCCGGCAACGACGCGCTGACGAACCTCGCCCGGACCACGACCAACAGCGTCTCGAGCGCCGTCGGCAGCATCACGCTGCGCAACGTCTATGTAGCAGGCCCGCTGTCCCGGGGAGACTCCGCACAGATCGTCTCGGCGTTCTTCAACGCGGGCACCGAGCCTGACACCATCATCGGCGTGTCCTCCCCCCTCGCGGCGGGCGGCAAGGTACCGAGCCCCGCCGAGCTGCCACCCGGTTCCGGAAAGATCTTCATTGCCGACGGCTCCGCGCCGACCCTGCAGAACGTCCAGAAGAACCTGTTGATCGGGTCCCAGGTGCCCGTCACCATCACCTTCGCCAAGGCCGGCAGTATCATCCTGGACGTTCCGGTGGAGCAGCCCGCACCCGGCGCCTCGGCGGCGCCGGGTGCGGTTACCGGGACCCCGGGGGCAGGGCAGGAGCCCGCCTCGCCGTCGGCCGGCGCCACCACCGCGGGCTGACCCACCGCCTGCCGATCCGCCCAGCGGGATCCGGCCGAGTATCCCCATTCGCGGGTACCCGACGCCCGGGGACCCATTCCGCGCGCCGCTGTCACCGACATGTCGGACCAGCGGACTAACGTTGCGTCCATGGCATCCACTCGCCCGTCGGCCGGCGGTCGCCCGTCGAGCCGTGCGGCCTCAGGCGGGTTCCGGTGTAACAGCTGCGGCTCGGAGTCCGTGCGGTGGGCGGGACGATGCTCGCGCTGCCAGGAGTGGGGCACGCTGGAGGCGCAGGCCCCCGCCCCACGCCGCGGGGCCGGCCTGGTCGCGGGGGGTCGCTCCGCCTCGTCCGCCGCAGTGACGGCACCGGCTCTGCCGGTCATGTCCGTCGACGTGACCGCGACGAGGCGTCGCCCGACCGGGATAGACGAGCTCGACCGCGTGCTGGGCGGCGGCCTCGTTCCCGGCGCTGTGATCCTGCTCGCCGGGGAACCGGGGGTCGGCAAGTCCACCCTGTTGCTGGAGGTCGCGGCCCGCAGCGCCGCCGCCGGTGCCCGCGCGCTGGTCGTCACCGGGGAGGAGTCCGCGGCGCAGGTCAGGCTGCGGGCGGGTCGGACGGGTGCGCTGCACGAGGACCTGTGGATCGCCGCCGAGACGGACCTCGGCGCCGTCCTGCGTCACGTCGAGGAGGTCTCACCCGCCCTGCTGGTGGTCGATTCGGTGCAGACCATCTCCGCGGCCGGGGTAGACGGAGCCGCGGGCGGGGTCACCCAGGTCCGTGAGGTCACCGCGGCCCTGATCCGGACGGCCAAGGCGCTGGGACTCGTGACGGTGCTTGTCGGCCATGTCACGAAGGATGGTCTGGTCGCCGGACCGCGCCTCCTGGAACATCTGGTCGACGTGGTGCTGCATTTCGAGGGCGAGCGGCACTCCGCACTGCGCCTGGTCCGCGCGGGCAAGAATCGGTATGGACCGGCCGACGAGGTCGGCTGTTTCGAGATGGACGATTCCGGTATCCATGGCATCGCCGACCCGAGCGGGCTGTTCCTGTCCCGGTCCGGCGGCGCGGGGCTGGAGGCGGTGCCGGGAACCTGTGTCACCGTAACGGTCGAGGGCCGACGGCCACTCGTCGCCGAGGTTCAGGCTCTGGTGGCGGAGACCTCGGCGCAGATCCCCCGGCGCGCCGTGTCCGGGCTCGATCCGGCCCGGGTGGCGATGATTCTCGCCGTGGTCGAGCGCCGGGCGAAGGTGCGCTTCGGCCGGGCCGACGTGTACGCCGCGACCGTCGGCGGGGTTCGGTTGGCCGAGCCCGCAGCGGACCTCGCGACGGCCTTGGCGATCGTCAGCGCGGCCAGAGACCGTCCGTTGCCGGCCGATCTCGTCGCTGTCGGCGAGGTCGGCCTGGCCGGGGAGGTCCGCGCGGTGGGCTCGGTACGCCAACGGCTCGCCGCCGCGGCCCGGCTCGGCTTTCGCCGGGCGCTCGTTCCGGCGGACCCCGGCCCGGCTCCGGACGGCATGAAAGTCACCGAGGTACCCGACCTGATCGGCGCGATCGGCAAAATGCATGAAACGTAGAAAGTGTGTATTTTTCTAACCATATCGGTACTTCACGATGAGGCGGACCCCACCGGCTCCCGTCGCCCCGATAGCATCGCGACAGTGGTAAAGGGAGACGGTGGGGGAAGCCGAGGAGTTGAGGGAGCCTGATGGCAGGACCACCCGGAGACGACATCTTCCGGGCGACACTGGCCGCGGTCGCGCCCGGAACCCCCTTTCGCGACGGCCTGGAACGCATCCTGCGCGGGCACACCGGCGCACTGATCGTCCTCGGCCACGACAAGGTCGTCGAGGGTCTGTGCACCGGTGGCTTCGAGCTCGACGTGGAGTTCTCGGCAACCCGGCTGCGCGAGCTGGCCAAGATGGACGGCGCGATCGTGCTGTCGTCCGACCTGCAGCGCATCGTCCGCGCGGCGGTGCATCTGGTACCGGATCCAACGGTCCCGACAGAGGAGTCCGGCACGCGGCACCGGACCGCCGAGCGGGTCGCCAAGCAGGCCGAGTTCCCCGTCATCTCGGTCAGCCAGTCGATGCACATCATCGCGCTGTACGTCGCCGGGCGGCGGTACGTGCTGGACGGCTCGGCCGCCATCCTGTCCCGGGCGAACCAGGCCCTGGCCACCCTCGAGCCTTACAAGCTGCGGCTTGACGAGGTCGCGGGCACCCTGTCCGCACTGGAGATCGAGGACCTCGTCACGGTCCGCGACGCGATTTCGGTGAGCCAGCGGCTGGAGATGGTGCGCCGCATAGCCGACGAGATCGAAGGCTACGTCGTCGAGCTCGGCACCGACGGCCGGCTGCTGTCCCTGCAGCTCGAGGAGCTGATGGCCGGAGTCGAGACCGAGCGTGAACTCACCGTCCGCGACTATCTGCCGATCGGGTCGAAGGCGGGGACGGCCGCGCAGGTCCTGGGCGAGCTGTCCGCGATGTCTCCGACCAACCTGCTCGACCTCACCGTCCTCGCCAGGGTGATCGGATTCTCCGGCGGGGCGGACATCCTGGACCGGCAGATCAGTCCGCGCGGTTACCGCATGCTGGCGAAGGTGCCCCGGCTGCCACGGATGGTGGTCGACCGGCTCGTCGATCATTTCGGCACCCTGCAGAAACTGCTCGCCGCCGGGGTTGACGATCTGCAGGCCGTCGACGGCGTCGGGGAGACCCGCGCCCGAGCGGTCCGCGAGGGCCTCTCCCGGCTCGCCGAGTCGAGCATTCTCGAACGCTACGTGTAGTAACGCTGCGTACGGTAGTGCTAGGTGTAGTAGCCGAAGGCGACGGGAGGCCGCCTGCCGCCTCCGGCCGGCCTGGTCGCCTGGCACGATGGCGGGAATGACCAGCACAGCCGGAATCAGCAGCGCGCCCGGACCACTGGCCGATCTCGTCCTGGACTGGTTCGCCGTCTGTGGCCGGGACCTGCCGTGGCGCCGTCCCCTGACGAGCCCCTGGGCAATCATGGTCAGCGAGGTGATGCTGCAACAAACCCCGGTCAGCCGGGTGCTGCCAGTCTGGGAGGCCTGGCTGGACCGGTGGCCGACGCCCGCCGCGCTCGCCGCCGAGCCGGCCGGGGAGGCCGTCCGGGCGTGGGGCCGGTTAGGCTACCCCAGGCGCGCGCTGCGGCTGCACCAGGCGGCGACCGTCGTCGTCGAACGGCACGACGGCGAGATCCCCCGGCACCTCGACGATCTCCTCGCGCTGCCCGGCATCGGGACGTACACCGCGCGGGCGGTTGCCGCCTTCGCCTTCCGCCAGCGCCATCCGGTCGTCGACGTCAACGTGCGCCGGCTGTTCGCCCGGGCCGTCGAGGGAAGAGCCGACCCGCCGGCCACGGTCAGCCGCCGCGACCTGGTCGAGATCGCGGAGCTGTTGCCGCCGGACGCCGAGACGGCCGCCCGGGCCAGCGCCGCGTTCATGGAGCTCGGCGCGCTGGTCTGCGTTGCCCGGATGCCTCGCTGCGCCGCCTGCCCCCTGCTGGGACGGTGTGCGTGGGTGTCCGCGGGCAGCCCGCCGAGCGCGGGGCCCGCGCGCCGGCCCCAGGGGTACGCCGGCACCGACCGCCAGGTCCGCGGCCGGCTGCTCGCCGTCCTGCGTGACGCCAGTCCGGAGGTGGGTCAGGAGATCCTCGACCAGGTCTGGGACGATCCGGTGCAGCGGACCCGCGCCCTCGCCGGACTGATCGACGATGGCCTCGTGGTACGGGTGGCGCCGGGCGTCTACGCGCTGCCCGGCTGACGTCCCTGCGGAAGGGCTCAACCCGGATCGGCAACGGCGCGGAAGCGGTAGCCGACCCCGCGGATGCTCTCGATGACCGTCGGTTGGCCGGCCGTCTCGCCCAGCCGCCGCCGCAGCCGCCGCACGTGCACGGCAAGCGTGTTCGTCTCCGTCTGCGCCGAACCCCAGACCTCTCGCAGCAGCGTCTCGCGCGTGACGACCCGGCCCGTCTGTTCCAGGAGCAGCGCGAGCAGCCGGAACTCCCGCGGCGGGACCGGGACCACGGCCCCGTCGAGACGGACCTCGTGCGCCGCGCGGTCCAGCAGCACCCGTCCGCCGCGCAGCACCTCCGGCTCGTGCATCCGGGGCGGATACGTTCCGGCCCGTCCGGTTCCGATGAACCCCACCATCGCGAGGACCTCGGGAACCCGGTACGGCTTGCCCACGCAGGCGCTGGCCCCCGCGTCGAGTCCGGCGGCAGCTCTCGGCCGGTCATCGGGGCCGACCGCGAGGAGAATCGGCACGTCGTCGTGACCGGGCACGCTACGCACCGTCCGCACGACGGTCACCCCGTCCACCACGGGCAGCCGGGCACTGATCAGCAGCGCGGCCGGATGCCGCAGACCGATCTCCAGCAGGGCCAGCGCCCCGTCCGCCACCACACTGACCTCGACACCGTTCGCGACGAAGGCGTCGAGCATGCCGTCGTCGACGTCCTCGTCCGCGATCAACAGCGCCGGGCAGCCCCCCGGCCCGGTGCCCGTCGTCCGTCTCCGCGTCCCACCGAACGGGCCGCGGTACCGACGCCCGTCGGCTGCCGGGTCTACTGCCACGACCGCCAGGCCTGCCGGAACGGCCGGGTCCTCGCCTGTCGAGCCACGGTCTTGCCCCCCGGTTGACCGGCCCCACGCGGTACCGGGAGCATCCGCGCGTCCTGTCCGCCAATCTCCCCGTCCGTCAGCCGAACCGTCCGGAGATGTAGTCCTCGGTCCGCTTTTCCTTGGGGTTGCTGAAGATCTGCGAGGTCTTGTCGTACTCGACGAGGCGGCCGGGGTCGCCGGTCTTCTCCAGCGAAAAGAAGGCGGTCGAGTCGCTGACCCGCGACGCCTGCTGCATGTTGTGGGTGACGATGACGATGGTGAAGCTCGACTTCAACTTCGCGATCAGATCCTCGATCGCAAGAGTGGAGATCGGGTCGAGCGCGGAGCACGGCTCGTCCATCAGCAGGACCTGCGGCTCCACCGCGATCGCCCGGGCGATGCAGAGCCGCTGCTGCTGCCCACCGGACAGACCCGCGCCCGGCCGGCCCAGCCGGTCCTTGACCTCCTCCCAGAGGTTCGCGCCCCGCAGTGACTCCTCGGCCCGCTCGTCGAGGAGCGCCTTCTTGCGGATCCCGTTCAGCTTGAGCCCGGCGATGACGTTCTCGTAGACGGACATGGTCGGGAACGGGTTCGGTCGCTGGAAGACCATCCCGACGGTGCGGCGGACGGCCACCGGGTCCGTCCCGGGCCCGTACAGATCCTCACCGTCGAGGAGCACCTGCCCCTCGACCCGGGCCCCCGGAAGCACCTCGTGCATCCGGTTGAGCGTGCGCAGCACCGTCGACTTCCCGCATCCGGACGGCCCGATGAATGCGGTGACGTTCTTCGGCTCGATGGTCAGGTTCACGTCGGCTACGGCTTTGAACTTCCCGTAGTACGCCGTCAGCCCGGAAACGTCGATGCGGGTGGCCATGGCTACCTCGACTCACGATCTGCCTGGATGCTGTTTCAGAGGGTCGGATCAGATGGGATGGGACTAAATGGGATGAGATAGGGCATGATCTGTGCCGCGCTGTCATCCCGGGTCAGGGTCATCACAGCCGCGAGCGTCTGGCGACCAGACGAGCGATGAAGTTGAGCAGCAGCATGATGATGATGAGTACCAGGGCGGCGGCCCAGGCCCGGTCCACCGCCGACTGCTGCGGCTGGCCGGCCTGCGAGTAGATGTACAGCGGCAGTGCGGACTGCTCCCCGGAGAACGGGTTGGCGTTGATGAGGTTCGTACCGAAGACGGTCAGCAGCAGCGGCGCGGTCTCGCCGGCAACGCGGGCGACCGCGAGCATGACGCCGGTCACGATCCCGGGCAACGCGGTGGGGACGACCACCTTGAGGATGGTCCGCCAACGCGCCACCCCGAGGGCGTAGCTGGCCTTCCGCAGCTCGTCCGGAACGAGCTTCAGCATTTCCTCGGCGGAGCGCACCACGATCGGAATCATGAGCACCGTGAGGGCCAGGGCACCCGCGAATCCGGAGAAGCCCTGGTGGAAGGCGAGGATCCAGAACGCCAGGATGAACAGACCCGCGATGATCGAGGGAAGACCGGTGAGCACGTCGACGAAGAAGCTGATTACCCGGCTGACCCGGCCGCGGCCATATTCCACCAGGTAGATGGCCACCAGCAGACCGAACGGCACGGCCAGCAGGCTCGCCAACGCGACCTGCTCCACCGTGCCGATGATCGCGTGGTAGATGCCACCACCGACGTCACGGGCGCCGATGCCGTTCATCGAGTGAGTGAAGAACTCGGGGCGCAGCCGCCTCGCACCTTTCTCGATCACATTCACGAGCACCGCGAGCAGGGGGATGACCGCGAGCAGGAAGGCGGCGTAGACCAGGTTCGTCGCGAACCGGTCCCGGGCCCGGCGGCCGCCCTCGACCAGCGTCGAGGCCACGGTCATCGCGAGGATGAAGAAGACGGCAACCAGCAGGGGGAACTGGATCCTGCTGGAGATCGAGGTCACCAGGTAGATCAGGGCCGTCAGGACGACGGCACCGGCGACGGCAGCGAGCGGTACCCAGCGGGGCAGGACCCGGCCCCGCAGCTGCAGCCGGTCCTCACCGCCCTCGACGGCGGGGCCGGGAACGGTCGCGGTGTTCATGCGGCACTCCCCGAGAACTCACGCCGCCGCGCGATGATGGCGCGAGCGATGATGTTGACCAGCATGGTGACGATGAAGAGCACGAGACCGGACGCGATAAGCGCACCGCGGCCGATGTCGTTGGCCTCGCCCCATCCGTTCGCCACGTTCGCGGCGATGGTGTTACCGGCCGGCGCGAGGATCTGCCAGGAGATGTTGAACGACGCCGGCAGGACCAGGGCGACCGCGATGGTCTCGCCCATCGCCCGCCCGAGGCCCAGCATCGAGGCACTGATGACGCCCGGCTTGCCGTAGGGCAGGACGGCGGTTCTGATCATCTCCCAGCAGGTCGCGCCCAGCGCCATCGCCGCCTCCCGATGCGCAATAGGCACCTGCAGGAACACCTCGCGGGACAACGCGGCGACGATCGGCAGAATCATGATCGCGAGGACGACACTCGCAACGAAGATCGACCGGCCGACCCCGCGATCGGTCTCGAACAGCGGGATCCACCCGAAGTAGTCGGTCAGCCAGCTCTGGATGCCCTTCATGTGCGGCGCGAGCACGAGCAGTCCCCACAGGCCGTAGACGACGCTCGGCACGGCCGCCAGCAGATCGACGATGTAGCCGAGGGCGGAGGCCATCCGGCGAGGTGCGTACACCGTAATGAACAGGGCGATGCCCACCGCGACCGGAACGGCGATGATCATTGCGATGGCAGCAGTGATCATCGTGCCGAACAGCAGTGCGGCGATACCGAAAACCGGCGGCGTGGCGTTGGGGAACCACTCCTCCGTGGTGAAGAAGTTCCCGGTATTGGCGTCGAGGGCATTGGTGGCGCGCAGTACCAGGAAGGCCGCGATCGCGGCGATCAGTACCAGCAGCCCGACCCCGGCCGTGCGGGTGGCATTCTTGAAGATCAGGTCAGCGACGCCGACCTTGGCCTTGCCTGTCGAGGTGTCCGCCAGCCCGCCGGCCGGCCGATCACCTCCCGATGGGGCGGCCGTCGCCGAAGCGGCCCCCCGAGACTCGGCGTCCGCCGAGCTGTCCGGCTCCGTCGTCATGGTCCCTCTTCCCCTGGTGCTCCGAACTCGACTTCCGCTCGTGAATGCCCTGGCCGTCACCGTCTTGGCTGGTCTGGTGCTGTTGGTCTGTTCTAGTGCGCTGTTCTGGTCTGCCGTTCTGGCCCGGATGCTCTCGCCGTCGTCAACGAACAACGGACCCGCGGTGGGGCTGTTCACCCCACCGCGGGCACCGGATAGTCCGATCGGAGCTGCGTCAGATCGACGTCAGGACAGCTTGTCGACCACCGTGCGGACCCGGGTCGCTACCGAGTCCGGCAGCGGCGCGTAACCAAGGTCGGCGATCGAGGACTGGCCCGCGTCCGACGCGGTGTAGGTCAGGAAGGACTTGACCAGCTTGGCCTGGTCGGCCGGGAGACCAGCGGTGCAGGCGATCTCGTAGGTGACCAGGTAGATCGGGTACGCCCCCTTGGTCGCCGCGGCGTAGTCGAAGGTGAGCTTCAGGTCGTCACCGCTGGCGATCTTCGCGGTGCTCAGGCCGAGGGAGGCACCATCCGTGCTCGCCTTGACGTACTCGCCGGCACCGTTCTTGACCGCGACCGTGGACAGCCCGGCGTTCTCCGCATAGGAGAGCTCCACATAACCGATCGAGTTCTCGGTGGACTTCACGGTCGCAGTCACCCCCTCGCTGCCCTTGGCACCCTGGCCGCCCGGGGCCTTCCAGTCCGAGCCGGAGTCGAAGGTCCAGGCGGCGCCGGCCGCGCCCTTCAGGAACTTGGTGAAGTTGTCGGTGGTACCGGAACCGTCGGACCGGTGCACCGAGGCGATCGGCGCGTCAGGCAGAGTAACCCCACTGTTCTCCGCCGTGATCGCCGGGTCGTTCCACTTGGTGATGGCACCGGAGAAGATCTTCGCTATCGTCGGGGCGGACAGCTGGAGCTTGTCGACACCCGAAAGGTGGTACACAAGCGCGACCGGGCCGACCACCATCGGCAGGTCGACAGCCGTACCGGGGGTACAGCGATTGTCCGCGTCGGCCTTCTGCTGGTCCTTCAGCGCCGAGTCGGAACCGGCGAAGGAAATCTGCTTGGCGATGAACTGCTGCCGACCGGTCGAGGACCCCGTCGACTGGTAGTTGATCGTTGCGCCGTCGCAGGCGTTCTGGTACGCCTTGACCCATTCGTCCATCGCGTTCTTCTGCGCGGAGGAACCCGATCCGGTGATGGAACCCTTCTCGCAGGCGATCGCGCTCGCCCCGTTCGACGGCTTCGCCCCGGTGTCGCCGGAGTCACTGTTGTCGTCGGTGCCACACGCCGCCACAGTGAGCAGTGCCACCATTGCAGCCCCGACGGCGGCCTGACGCTTGCCTCGGTTCACGAGCAGCCCTTCGTTCTTGCGCGCTACGGCGCCGAATCGTCCGCCCCCTGGACTGGGGCGCCGACAAGAATCGAAGCCATCTCGAATGAACGCAAGGTGAACGTCCGCGAACGCGGACCTATCACCAGCCGGAACACATCCATGTCACTGGATTCGTGGTTGATTAGCCAGCCCGCGGCCAATCCGATCACAACCGTGCGTGTCGAATGATCGACAAATAGTCACTCTCACTCGTCACCCCAAACATCACGCCACACCCGGAGCGCCGTGGACGAGTGACTCTCGGCCACGGACAGGAGCGTGACGAGAACGGACGGAAGTGGACGAGAACGGACGGAAGCCTGGAGAGAACGGACAGGAACAGGCGAGAGCTTGACAGGAAGATCGCCGAGCTGCCGGAACTGGATCATTCACGGTCATCGAGCGGCACCATCGCTGCCAACCTTCCGACGCGGCAAGCACCGAAAGTTCACCGACGCGTGTCATGTCCGACCCGGGGCGCCGCGCCCTGCGACGCAGTGGGACGGAGCCGGCGAAGCGGCCAACCCGCGCGCCGCGCTACGCAGCTGATCGGGATCTTCGTCCTCTGTTACCAGACGTCCGCTCTGAGCACAGATCGCCGGTAGCCAACCCCGCGTTCTCATGCTTTGCTGTAAAGCAACATCGATGTGGCTGACAGCATCAACGGCGTATCCGAAGAGCAGCACGACCCGTCCGTTCCATCCGACCAGCGCATCCGCCTGCGCCGGCCCGCCCACCGGGAGCCGTCCCGCCCGGCGATGAAGCGCGCCACGACCAGCCACCGCCGCGTGGCGGGACGACGATGTCCCGTCACGCGGCGGATCGGCGGGGTCCGGCAAGCGGCAGACCGCATGGCGCAGAGCCCGCGGGTACCGCCGCGCCCGGTCGGCCGGACGACCCGGGGCCGGCGCTGCGCACCCCCGTGCCGGCGGCACCAACCAGACGCGGCACGACACGCGACACGACAACGGAGGACGACCAGAACATGAACACCGTCGACAGCGACGATCTCCTGCCGGAACCCCGTCCGGTCATCGGGGGACGGCCACGGTCACTGGCCGAGGTGGTCACCGTCAACGACGGCTTACTCGTCCAACACGAGCTGCTCCTCGCCCCGGGAGCCACCGCCGCCGACCTGACCACCGCGATGATCATCGTTCCCCCCACGGCCGCGCTGGTCAGCCATCACGGCGACGTGGACGTCTCACTGGTATTCCAGGAGGTTTCGCGGGATTCTCGGCGCGGGGTCGACGGGCAGCCGGTCGGACGCGGCGGCGATCCGGGCCGGACCTGGACCGTCCCCTCAGCGACCGTCCACTCTGGCGACGGGCCGTCAGCCGAGACGACCGCGACCGGCGCGAGGCGCCTTCCGAGCGGCATCCGGGGGCGCCCGCCGGGGCGGGGACACAACAGGTGCCGGTCCCCGGGGCCACGAGCCGTGGTCGAGGCAATATCGTGGCGGGGTGGCTGTACTCACCTCCCGCTCGACCGACTTTCCGCGCTGGTATCAGGACGTGCTCGCCAAGGCCGAGCTGGCCGACAACGGCCCCGTCCGCGGGACGATGGTCATCCGACCGTACGGCTACGCGATCTGGGAACGCATGCAGGCCGAGGTGGACTCCCGGATCAAGGCCGCCGGGGCCGTCAATGCCTACTTCCCCCTGTTCATCCCCGAGAGCTACCTGCGCCGGGAGGCCGAGCACGTCGAGGGCTTCAGCCCGGAGCTGGCGGTGGTCACCATCGGTGGCGGCAAGGAGCTGGAGGAGCCCGTAGTCGTCCGGCCCACCAGCGAGACCGTGATCGGCGAATACCTGGCCAAGTGGACCCAGAGCTACCGTGACCTGCCGCTGCTGCTCAACCAGTGGGCGAACGTGGTCCGGTGGGAGCTGCGTCCCCGGCTGTTCCTGCGCAGCAGCGAGTTCCTCTGGCAGGAGGGCCACACCGCGCACGCCGACGAGGCCGATGCCGCGGCCTACGCCCGTCGGATCGCGCTCGAGGTCTACCGCGACTTCATGACGCAGGTGCTGGCGGTCCCGGTGTTCGTCGGAGTGAAGACGCGCCGGGAACGGTTCGCCGGCGCGACCAACACGATGACCTGCGAGGGCATGATGGGCGACGGCAAGGCCCTGCAGATGGCGACCAGTCACGAGCTCGGCCAGAACTTCGCCCGCGCCTTCACCATCGACTTCCTCGGCGCCGACGGAGCCCGGCACCTGGCGTGGACGACGTCGTGGGGCTGCTCGACCCGGATGGTCGGCGGGCTGATCATGGCGCATGGCGACGACAACGGCCTGCGTGTCCCGCCCCGGTTGGCGCCGACGCAGGTCGTGGTCCTGCCGGTGCGCGACGACGAGACCGTCGTCACGAAGGCCCGCCAGATCGCCGCCGCGCTGACCGACGCCGGTCTTCGGGTGCAGGTCGACGCCCGTCCCGGGCTGTCCTTCGGCCGGCGGGTCACCGACGCGGAGATCAAGGGCATCCCGGTACGGGTCGAGGTGGGTCCGCGGGACCTGGCCGCGGGCAACGTCACCCTGGTGCGCCGGGACACCTCCGAGAAAGTGCCGGTGCCGCTGGCCGAGGCCGCCGCGCGGGTGCCGGTGCTGCTGGACGAGGTGCAGGCCGACCTGTACGCCGAGGCGCTGGCCCTACGCGAGAGCCGGACGACGGACGTCGCTACCGTTGCCGAGGCCGCCCGGGCCGCCCAGGCCGGCTTCGCCCGGATCCCCTGGCGCCTTGTCGGCGAGGAGGGCGAGGCCGAGCTCGCCGAGGAATCGCTCACCGTGCGGTGCCTCCAGACACCGGACGGCGGGATCCCCGAGGCCGGCAGCGACGCCGACGACCTCGTCTGCCTGATCGCCCGCTCCTACTGACGTCCAAGATCCCTGGCGTGGTGGCCGTCCGGAACAGAGACGATCAGCCGCGCAGGCGGACGGGGACCTGTCGGCGGCGACCGTGGAAACCTAGGTCAGTCGTATCTTCACGAACGTATCTTCACGAAGCTTGAATTATGGGACCGGGTTAGGAGTCGTCGTCTTCGTCCACGAAACGGGCGTAATGCGTCCCGCGGTGAGTCCGCCGCCGTGCAGACAAACCGCGCCCGTCCTTCGAGAAGCGGATTCGATCTCCCTCGACCTGCCCCTCGGGGGCAGATCGGGACCGACGTCGAGATCGATTGTGTGGCCGGCGCCTCGGGATCAGGCCGTCGATTTTGGGATCAGGCCGTCGATTCGGCGGGGCTGGCCAGCACCTCGTTCCCGAACTCTTCGGACTTCTCCGGCGAAGAGGAGATGACCGTCCCCCGGTGCTCACCACGGCAGATCGCCGTCATCGCGCCCCGCTGCTCGATATCGAAGATATGCAGCGGCATATCGAAGTCACGGGCCAAGATGAAGGCCGACTGATCCATCACCCGGAGCCCGCGGCTGATCACCTCGTCATAACTGAGGTGCGAGAAGAGCCTGGCCCCTGGATTGATCTTCGGATCGCTGTCGTAGACGCCGTCCACGCCGTCCTTGGCGGCCAGCACCGCGTCGGCATTGAGCTCCAGCGCCCGCTGCACCGCCGGGTAGTCGGTAGTGAGGAAGGGCTGGCCGTTGCCGCAGGCGAGGATGACCGTCGCCCCCTTCTCCAGCAGGTGCACCGCTCGCAGCCGGATGTAGGGCTCGGCCACCGCCGGAACGGGAACCGCCGTCATCACCCGCAGGTTGTCCTCACCCAGCGCGGTGAGCTTCCCCCGGAGCAACAGACTGTTGATGACCGTACTCAACATGCCGATATTGTCGGCTTCGACCCGGTCAATACCCCACCGGCCCGACTGGTTACCACGGAAGAGGTTCCCACCGCCGACGACGATCGCCACCTCCACGCCGGACTGGCGGACGGCGATGATTTCTCGGGCGAGGTGCTCCAGCGCGTTGGAATCGAAGCCGAATTCGGCGGAACCGGCGATCGCGCGACCGCTCAGTTTGACGACCACTCGGCGGTATCTCGTCACTGTCTCCCGCTTCCCCTTTTCCATGGTGCGATCTTAACGTAGGCGGGCCAATGATCGATCATGAGCCTATGACCCCTCCGGTACACGGTAGAGCACCCGGCTCCCGGGCACGTCGCACGACGGGCGCGTCCGGGAGATCCGCCGACGGCGGACCGTACCCGCAGCACCTTTCGCCGGCGGCCCACCGACGACCGCCGTCGTGATCAACCGCCATTAGGCTCCGGGGGCGGCCGGAGGTCGGGTCCGGCAGTGCGTGGACGCCGGCGGTGGGGACGAGACGGCGGCGATGGATCAGTATCCCGCGCCCGGCCGGCACCACCAAGATCACCCAAGGACTACGTCACCACTCCCGCCGACCCGAACAACCGCTCCACGCGATCACGAATCTGGATTACCGACAGACGACTTCGCCGGAGCCCGGCAGGAGAATACTGGATATGCTCGAAGCGAGGCCACCGACGGTGAGCGGCGCGACGGATCCGATACCGCAGAGGAGAACTGTTGCGATGTTCTTACCCGGAAGGCCGTCGTTATTACGGTCGACTGCACTGATCCCTATCCTGAGTGGCCTGATCGGACTGGTTGCGTCCACCGTCTGGGGGGGGGGATTTCGGCGAATGCAAGCCGCGCAACGCGGCAGGGCAGCAATCGGCCGAAGACGGCAGGCCGATCGGTGCCCTGCCGGCGCCTAGCTGCCGGCTCAGTGCTCGCGGCCGAGGAGGATGTGCGGGTAAGGGAGAGCGGCCGTGGGGTGGACGGGTAATCGGGTAGGACGCTCAGAAGCGGCCGATCCCCCCCTGGGCGGCAGGAACCCCGCCTCCCTGCCGGGGAGACGGGGTGCGACGCGTCATCTGGTCGGGGTGGCGGGATTCGAACCCACGACCTCTTCGTCCCGAACGAAGCGCGCTACCAAGCTGCGCCACACCCCGTGACCGAGATGAAGCATACCCGACGGGCTCAGTGGTCCGACGGGGTGGGGTCGCCGGCCGGCACCCCGGCCGGCACCAGGGTGAGCAGGGTCGCCTCCGGCCGGCAGCCGAGGCGCAGCGGCGCGAACGGGGACGTGCCCAGCCCGGGCGACACGTGCAGCCAGGACGACCGCCCGTCGACCTCGTGACGGGACAGTCCGCGAACCCGAGCCCGGTCCAGCCCGCAGTTGGTCACGAGCGCCCCGACTCGGGGCAGCCGGATCTGGCCCCCGTGCGTGTGCCCCGAAAGGGTGAGCCCCACCCCGTCCGCCGTGAACGCGTCGAGGACCCGCGGTTCCGGTGTGTGGGACAGTCCCAACGCGAGCTCGACGCCGGGCTCCGGGGGGCCGGTCACGACCGCGAGCCGGTCGCGGCGCAGCCGGGCGTCGTCCACGCCACGCAGGTCGATCCGGCGACCGTCGACCTCGATGACCGCCCGCACGTTGGTCAGCTCGGTCCACCCGCTGGCGGCGGCGAGACCACCGGCGAAGGCCGCCCAGTTCAGCGGAGCGCCCTTGGGCTCGGCCTCGTCGCCCCGCCGGAGGTAGCGGTGCGGGCTCTTCAGGGCCGGGACGAAGTAGTCGTTGTTCCCCGCGGTACGAAGACCCCGGGGAACGAGTAGAGCGGCTCCAGCGCGGCGAGCAGGGGATCCCGGGCGTCGGCCGCGGACAGCACGTCACCAGTCAGGGCGACCAGGTCGGGGACGAGCCGGGCCAAGTCCCCCAACCAGGCGAGCTTGCCGTGCTGACGGGGGGCGACGTGCAGGTCGGAGATGTGCAGCACGCGCAGGGGGCGCGCGCCGGCCGGCAGCACCGGGATCCGCACCCTCCGCAGGGTGTACGCCGTGCGCTCGTACAACCCGCCGTAGGCCGACACGAGCGCCCCCGCGGCCGCGACACCCACGAGAGTCCTCGCCGCTGTGTGACGCGCGTTCATCGTCCCAGTCTCACCCACCGCGGACGGTGACCTGCCGCCACCCGGCCCGGTTCCGCGCGCCACCGCGCCGCACGCCACCGGGCGCCCCGCCGACGGAACCGGCGTGACCACCGTGCCCGCAGACCATAGGCTCCGGTGGTTATGAGCACCCTCAAGGAACGTCTGCGCGCCGATCTGACCGTCGCGATGAAGTCCCGTGACGAGCTGCGGACGTCCACCCTGCGGCTGGCCCTGGCCGCGGTGAAGGATGCGGAGGTGGCCGGCAGCTCCGCGCGGGTCCTCGACGACACGGAGGTTTCGAAGGTCCTGACCCGCGAGGTGAAGAAGCGCCGGGAGGCGGCCGACGCCTACACCGCGGCCGGTCGCGGCGACCAGGCGGACCGCGAGCGGGCCGAGGGCGAGGTGATCGAGGAATATCTGCCGAAGCAGCTCGGCGACGACGAACTGGCCACGATCATCGACCAGGTACTCGCGGGTCTGGATGTCAGCGGTCCACGAGCGATCGGTCCCGCCATGAAGCCCGTGCAGGCCGCGGTCGCCGGCCGGGCCGACGGCGGCCGGGTCGCCGCACTCGTGAAGGCCCGGTTGGCGGGCGGCTGAGCGAGCCGCGCGGCCCGCGTGAGCCGGTCAGCGCAGCCGGCTCTCGCCCTGGCCCCGGCCACCCCTGCGTCCTCCCGGGCCAACGGCCCCGAGCCGCCTGAAGCGTTCAGCTGCCGACGCAGGTCCGTGCCCGGCTGGCCGCCCCCGGCCGGTCGGCCGTCATTCGGCTGGGCGAGCGTTCCGAAGCCGGGTAGCGCCGATCCACCCGGCAGGACGGCCGTGCCGGTCAGCCCCCCGGAGATCTGCAGGGTGACCTCGGTGTTGAGCGAGACCTCACTGCCTGGGGCGGGCGACATCGCCACGACGGTGCCGGGAGGCGCCGGATGCGGGACCGGCTGCGACCTGACATGGAAGCCCAGCTGGACGAGCGTCTGCTCGGCGACCTGCTGCGGCTGCCCGACCACGTCCGGCAGTACCTTCGTCGGCACCTTGGGCTGGGTGTTGTCCGGGGTCGGCAGCGGTTCGACCGGTAGCCCGAGGCCGGCGATCGTCCGGATCATCGTGCGGGACCACACCTGGGCGGGATATCCGCCACCGAAGACGTTGCGACCCTTCACATTGATCAGGGGATGCGACGTCGGTCCGCGCGGGTCCGCGAGGGTCACGGCCGCGGCGAGCTGGGGGATGTAACCCGCGAAGGAGGCGGTGCTGAACCCCTCCGCGGTGCCGGTCTTGCCGGCGGCCGGCCGGCCGATCTGCCCGTTCCCGCTGGCCGTCCCGTGGTTGATGACCCCCTGCAGCACGGCGCTGACCTTGTCCGCAATCTTCGGGTCGAGCACCTGCTGGCAGGGAGCGCCGGTGTCGAAGGGAAGCGGCCGGTCCGTCCCGCCCACCCGCTGGGTGATCGCGAGCACGGTCCGCGCGTCGCACTTCCTGCCCCGCGCGGCCAACGTCGCGTAGGCGGTCGCCAGATCGAGGGTGCTGATCTCGTTGGATCCGAGGGTGGAGGAGCCGTCAACCCGGCCGATCCCGTCCACCCCCCTGCATTCGGGATCGTTGTTGTTGTGCTGCCGGATCCGGCACGAGGTGACGCCCATGCGACGGGCCACCTCGGCCGTCTTCAGCACGCCCAGCTTCTCGGCGAGCTGGATGTAGTAGGTGTTGACCGATGACCAGGTGGCGGTCGTCAACGAGTAGAAACCGTCCTCGCTGGAGTCGGCGTTGCCGTAGCAGTTCTTGCCCTGGGGATCCGGGTTCGGGAAGACGTTCGAGTGGTAGCAGAGGGGGGCGTGCAGCGTCGTGGAAAGCGGTAGTCCCGATTCGAGCGCGGAGATCAGA
>NZ_CDWRCK010000070.1:0-17997 GCF_977927595.1 Frankia sp. CcWB3 | reverse complement strand
ACTCGGCGGCCTGTTCGTCGACCATCTCTCCTGGCGCTGGGTCTTCTACGTGAACCTGCCGGTGGGCGCGGTCGCCCTGGTGGTGACGGCGTTGGCGCTCCCGGCGACGAGGAACCGCATCAGGCACGTCATCGACTACCTCGGCACCGTGCTCCTGGCCATGGCGACGACCAGCCTCGTGTTGCTGACCAGCCTGGTTGGCACCACCTACGCCTGGGGATCACCGGAGATCATCGGGATGGGCGTCGCGGGAGTTGTGATCCTCGTCGGGTTCGTGTTCGTCGAACGAGTGGCGGTCGAACCCGTGCTGCCGCTGACCCTGTTCCGGGTCCGGGTGTTCTCGGTGGCCGGCGCGGTCGGCTTCGTCGTCGGCTTCGCGATGTTCGGCGCGATCGTCTTCCTACCGTTGTTCCTCCAGGTGGTGAAGGGAGTCGACCCGACGGACTCCGGCCTGCAGATGCTGCCGGTGATGGGTGGGCTGCTACTCAGCTCGATCATCTCCGGCCGGCTCATCAGCCGGTGGGGCCGTTACAAGATCTTCCCGGTCGTCGGTACCGCGATGATGTCGATCGGCCTGTTCCTGCTGTCGTTCATCAGTCCCGACATCTCTACGCTGCAGCTCACGTTGTCCATGTTCCTTCTCGGGGTCGGGATCGGCGCGGTCCTGCAGGTCCTGGTCATGGCCGTGCAGAACGCTGTCGACTACCGGCAGATGGGCGTGGCCACCTCGGGTGCGACCTTCTTCCGGTTCATCGGCGGGTCGTTCGGTACCGCCGTGTTCGGCGCGATCTTCGCGAACCAGCTCAGAGGTAACCTCGCCGAGCGGTTCGCGGGCATCCCGTTGCCACCCGGTCTGTCCGCCTCCGGTTCCAACATCACCCCCCAGGTGCTCCACAGGCTGCCCCCGACGATCCGGGACGGATTCGTCCAGGCGTTCTCGGACGCGATGCAGACCGTCTTCCTGGTGGCGGTGCCGATCGGTCTGTGCGCCTTCGCGCTGGCCTGGTTGCTGCCCGAGATCCGCCTGGGAAACACCGTCGGTGGCGCGCGGCCCGCGGCGCCGGGCTCGGCGGAGTCCGACGAGACCGCGGAGGTCCTCAAGTAGCCGCGATTCCGACCGCGCGTCGGCGCCTGCGCGGGACGCCCCGTCGGCACGCGGTCTTTCTGCTGCTGGTCGCCGCCGGGATCGCTGCCCGGGTCCTGGTGATCGTCACCTACCCGCCCGTGCTGATGTACCTCGGGGATTCGGCGGCCTACCTCGACCAGGCATGGCGGGACATCTGGCCGGGCGACTGGCGGCCGTCGGGCTACCCGATGTTCCTGCGGATCCTCGACGGGCAGGCCCACCTGACGCGGGTCGTCGTCGTCCAGCACCTGCTCACGCTGGGCGCGGTGGTGGCGCTCTATGCGGTGGCGTTGCGGGTTGCTCGCCGGCCGTGGCTCGCCGCCCTCGCCGCCACCCCCGCCTTGCTCTCCCCGTGGGTGCTGGACCTCGGCCAGTTCGTCCTCGCCGACAGCCTGTTCGGGGTTCTCGTCTCGGTCGGCGTGGCGCTGCTCGCGTTACCGGGACGCCCTCGGCCCGTTGCCTGCGCCGCCGCCGGCCTGCTGCTCGGAGCCTGCCTGTGCGTGCGGACGGTGGGCTACGGCCCGCTGGCGGTCGGCCTGGTCGTCCTGCTCGGCACCGTGCTGGCCGACCGGCGGCGCGCGACTTCCCGGGCCGGGTCGGTTGCCGCTCCTCGGGTGGCCCGACCCGTCCTCGCCTTCGCGCTGGCCGCCGCCGCGCCGATCCTGGCCTACTCTGGGTGGAGCGCCTCGGCGGGAGGGGGCTTCGCCGTTTCCGCGCACTCCGGGTTCTTCCTGTACGGGCGGGTGGCGCCGTTCGCGGATTGTTCCGCGCTGTCGCGAGCGGACCTGCGCACCCTGTGCGACCCACGGCCGGTCGACCAGCGCGGTTCGCCGGTTCGCTACCTGTGGCCGGCCGACTCCCCTCTGCGCCAGGGGCACCGGCACATCCCACCGGGACGGGAGGACCTCGCGGCCGAGTTCGCGGGCGAGGTCGTGCGTGACCAGCCGTGGATGCTGGTGACGACGTCGGCCCGGTACCTCGTCGGCTATCTCTCCCCGGTCCGGCATGAGACGACGAAGACCTCGCGGGCGGACACCTGGGAACTGCCGTCCAGCGTGACCAACGTGCTGACCCCGGACGATCCGCATGCCGACGACGGCTATTTCGTCGCGACCGAGGTGCACAACCCCGCGGCGGGCTGGCTGGCCGTCTACTCCCGCCTGGCCTACGCTCCGATGCCGCTCGTCGGCCTGGGCCTGCTGGCGGGTCTCGCGGCAGTACTGCTCGAGGCCGTTCGCCGGGTGCGCAGGAGCGGGGTGACGGCAGCGTGGCCGGGGGTCGGGCGGCTGTTCTGGCTGGCCGCCGGGGCCGGCCTGTCGACCCTTGTGCTGTCCGCGCTGACCTCCGGATTCGACTACCGCTACCTCGCCGCGGTCATCGGGCCGATCGGATCGGCCGCGATCCTGGGCGTGGCCGGATTCGTTGCCGCGCTCCAAACCCGGACCGCCGGAGAGCGCCGGCCGCCGGATAACGGACCGCCGGACAGCTGACGCCAAGCGGACGATACCGTCGTATCCGCCAAACGATCGTCGCTGATGTTCGACGGGCTGACCGGCGTTGTGGCGTGGTAGTCGGGACGACACCGCCCGGCCGATGCTGAGAGGGTTGCCGACGTGCCTGGCGGGGATGCGTGGCAGGCGGTCGAAACCTCCACGCAGGTGCCTGGGACCGGTGCGGCGCCGGAGGCCTGGCGGGTGTCGGAGGTCCGGCGGGTGTCGGATCCGGGGCGGCGCTGGCTTGTGACCGGGGTGGTCGCGGCCGGCATGGTTTTCTCCGCGCTCGGCGTGCTCGTCGCCGCGGTCGTGCCTCCCTTCACCTCGGCCGACGAGGCACAGCACACCGCCTACGCGTTCGTCGTCGCTGACGGCTCGTTGCCCGTGCTCGACTCGCCCGTGCACTCCCGCATCCCGAGCATGCCGGGACTGCCCGCCGACTGCGTGGTGTCGCCGCAGCAGGCGCGGGCCGCGGTGGCCTCCCACGTCGATCGGCTCTGCGGGGCGCGCCTCGGCCGACCACTGACGAATGTCGACCTCACCTACACCGCGAACCATCCACCGCTGTTCTACGCGGTCGAGGCCGTCCCGCTCCGGACGGGCGTCGCGCTGGATCATCCGCTGGCCGGTTTCCGGGCCGCCCGCCTTCTCAACGTGGCGTTCGGGATCATCGCGGTGATCGCGACCGCGGCGCTGGTCCGCGGTGTGCTGCCGGGGCGGCCCGGTGTCGCCGTCGGCGCGGCGGCGATCGTCGGCGTGGTCGGCATGTTCGTCCTCATCTCCGGCCAGGTCTACAACGACACCCTGGCGGTGGCGACCATTACCGGCCTGCTCGCGGTGGCCGTCGCGATCATCCGCCGGGGACCGGGGCCGCGGACCCTGGCGGCGCTGGCGGTGCTCGGCCCGGCCGCGGCGGCGAGTCGGGCCAGTGGCGCGTTGGCCGTCGCGGTGGTCGTCCCGGCTTTCGGTGCCGCCGTCTCGATGCGGACGTCCGGTGGCCGGCTGCGGCGAGCCGGGCGTGGCCTAACGGCCGCGGTCACGCTCGTCGCGCTGACTTTCGCCGCGACCGGCTGGTTCTACCTGCGTAACGTGCGCCGGTACGGCGATCCCACCGCCTCGGGCCGGGTCGCCGAGATGTTCCCGATCCGCGATGGGCGGACGTCGGCCTGGCAGGTATTACGTGACAGCGACTTCTGGTGGCACGCCTACCGCGGGTTCTTCGGACGTCCCGTCCTGCTGACCGGTCACGCCCGGACGATCGCCGTCGGGGTCGCGGTCGTGACCGGCGCGGGCCTGGTGGCGGCGGGGGTTCGGGTCCTGGGCGCCCGGCTGCGGACCGCTGCACGCCCGGCCGCCCGGATCGCGGGTACCACCGAGGCCCGGCCGGTGGACGACGGGGTGGACGACGGGCACTCCGAGGCGGATCCGCCGGGAGGCCGGCTGGCCGGCAGCGTCGTCATCGGCCTTCTGCTCACCCTGCACTGCCTGCTCGTCGTCGCCACCCTGGTGGGATACGTCGCCGTCGGAGGCGCGCCGTTCACCCGGTACCTGCTGCCGATGCTGCCGATCCTCGCCTTCGTCGTCGCGGCCTGCTGCGGGTCGTTGCCGCTGGGCCGCCGCGGCCTGCCGACGGTCGCGGTCGTCGCCGCGCTGGCGGCGCTCACCGTGGTCATGCTCATCCGTGACCTGGCATTCAAGCGGCCCGCGCTCGCCCCGCTGGCGAACCTGGACCGGCTGCGGGCCGCCTGGGACCAGACGGCCCCGGGCCCGCCCGACCTCGGGCTGTCGTGCCTGGCGGGATGGGCCGTTCTCGGCGGTGTCCTGCTCGTTGTCGCGTTATGGAAGCTCGGTGACCCGGCGGTAGACGGCCGCGGTGAGCTGCGCGGTGCGCCGCCAGGTGAACGTGCGGGCGTGCGCCCGGCCGGCGTCGGTGTCGCCGGGGGAGTCGAGCAGCTCCAGGATCGCCTCGGCGAGGTCGTCGGCGAACGAGTCGCGGTCGGTCTGCCGAACGAGCCGCACCGGACTGCTGGGCCGGGTGATGGCCCGTCCGGGGGCCTGGCCAGGGGTCCGGCCGGCGGGGGCGGCGACGTCGACGAGAGCGGCGGTGACCTCCCGCACGGTCGGGATGTCGGCGGCGACCACCGGAGTCCCGGCGGCGAGCGCCTCCAGGGGGGGTAGACCGAAGCCCTCGTACCGGGACGGGAAGCACAGCACGCTCGCTCCGGCGACGGTCGTCCGCAGCGCCTCGCTGTCGAGGTAACCGGCGGCGACGACGGCGTCGGACGGCAGGTTCGCCAGGTCCAGCGCCGGTCCCCACCCCGGAGGCCCGACGAGCACCAACGGCGGAGCGTCGATTTTCGCCGCGTGCAGTCGGCGGACCGCCTCCAGCAGCGCCGGGAGGTTCTTGCGGGGCTCCACCGAACCGACGAACAGCAGGTACCGCTCGGGCAGGCCACGGGCCCTGCGCCAGGCGAGGCTCGGCTTCGCCGTGGTGAACCAGGCGTCGTCGACGCCGAGCGGCGTCGGGGTCACCAGTGCGGGGTCGAGCCGGTAGGCCGTCACCACCTCGTCGGCCACCGCGCGGCTGGGCGTCAGCACGGCGGACGCCCGGCGCAGGCCGCGGGGGACCAGATCGCTGTAGCGGGCGGACGCCCCCGTCACCGTGTCCGGGGTACGCAGGTAGGACAGGTCATGGATGGTCAGCACACCGCGGGCCCGGCGCAGGGGTGGAAGGACGAAGTTCGTCGCGTGCATGACGTCGGCGGGGCCGGTGAGCCACTCGACGGGCGGGTACTCCGAGCGGGCCCAGGCGTCCTGCAACAGCCGGGCCGCTGCCCGCCGGGCCGCCGTTCGCACCCCGGCCGGCAGCGCGCCCGGGAGCTCGCCCAACCCGCGCCAGGTGAACGCCGTCGCCGCGAGTTCCCACCCGGCCCCGGCTTCCCACCCGGCCCCGGCTTCCCACCCGGGCTCGGTGGCGAGCCGGGCGAGCCCGGTCAGCAGATGCTCGGTGTAACGGCCGACCCCGGTGCGTTGCCCGAGCAACGGCGTGCCGTCCAGCACGACCCTCATGCCGGGATCACCCCCTCCTTTCCGGGAGTGCCACGCCACACCGCGCCGCTTCACCGCTCGTACAGCCCGTGCCGGGTGGCGATCTCCCGCCACTGCCGCGCGAACGCCGCATCGGAGAAGGTCTGGGCGCGTTCGATCGCCGCGGCGGCGAGCCGACCGCGCAGACCGTCCTCGGCGGCGAGCCGGCGAGTGAAGGAGGCAACCTGCTCCGAGCCGGTCCATCGGTAGCCGTCGACCCCGTGCCGGACGATTTCTCGCTGGCCGGCCCGGTCGATGACGACGGGAACGCAGCCCCCGGCCATCGCCTCGACGGTGGTCATCCCGAAGTGCTCCGCCGTCCAGGGACGCCGGTCGTCGTCCTCGCCGTACCCGGTGGCCGACCAGAACACCGAGCTGGTCGAGAGCAGCCGTTCGACCTCGGCGCGCGGGGCGTTGGGATGGATCTGCACCGGCAGCCCCGCGCCGGCCGCCCGGACCTGCTCCAGGTAGGGCAGTTGAGAGTCCTCACAGCCGCCGACGACGTGCATCGTCCAGTCGGGCAGGTCGCCCGCGCGGTACAGGTCGCCGAACCACTGCACCATCTCCAGCTGTCGCTTGGCGTGGCCGAGGCCGGGGGCGAAGAACCGGCCGACGGTGACGACGGCCTTCTCCCGCCGCGGCGCCGGATGCAGCCGTTCCACCTGGATGGGGGGGAACAGCAGGTCGGCGTCGCGCTTCCACAACCGGCGGATCCAGCCGCGGGTGAACCGCGAGTTGGCCATGACCACGTTGTAGCCGTCGAGGTAGCCGAGGTCGGCCGGGTCCCGCAGCAGCCAGGGGAAACGCAGCGGGAGCCGGGCGATCGGCCCCTCGCCACCGTCGGTGACCCGGGGCCGGCTCACCGCCACGCCGAGTTCGCGCACGTCCGCCGCGCCCGGCGAGAACGCGTCACTGACCAGGGTGAGCTCGGTACCGTTCGCCGACGGCGGCAGCGATACCTCGAACGGGGTGAAGTCGGTGCCGATCTGCAGCTTGGCCAGCACGCTGCCGTCGGCGTCGAGGAGGCGCAAGGCCGTGCCGACGGGCGCGCCGGGCCGGCCGATATCGGCGCGCAGGGTGCGCCGCTCGCCCGGGCTGACAGCGAGGATGCCCGCCCCGTTCGTCCAGGTCCACTGCCGGCGGCGGCCGCCCTCCGGCGGGTACCAGCCCTGGCCGAAGCTCACCGCCGGGCGAACCCCGCGCAGCAGCGGCCCGGCCGTGCGGACCGCGGCCTTACGCCAGGCCGCCATGTCGTGGTCGAACGGCGTCGGGAAGAAGCACAGGTACGCCGAGTGGCGGGCCTTCGGCATGATCCGGCTCATGTACGAACCGTTCACGAACAGGTCGTAGCGCCCGGAGAGGACGGCGATGGCCTCCTCGCCCCGGTCCGGCAACCGTACGTACCGGCAGCCGGCGAGATCCAGCCCGAGATGCTCGCCGAGCGCCGCGAGGTCGACCTCGGAGTGCCCGAGGAGGTCGACCGCGGCGCCCTCGGCGGCCAGTACCTGGGCGATCATGCCGTTGTGGCGTTCCCCGCCGCCCATGGAGTGCCAGAACCGGTTGTAGACCGCCGCCCGCACCCCGCCGGCCGGTCGGTCGCCCTCGGCCGGTGCGTCGCCGGCCGGTTGGTCGTTCTCGGCCGGTTGGCCGGCTCTCGCGGGATCGTTCATCGGGACACCAGCCAGCTCTGCAGGCTCGCCCGCCGTTGCGCGGCGCTGCGCCCGATCTCGCGCCGGGCCCGCAGCATGTCGGGCAGCAGCCGCAGGTAGGAGCCGTACACTCGCAGCCGCAGCAGGGTCGGTCGGATCGCGGGTCGGCTGCGCGCGCGCTGTGCCTGGCGCAGCGTGCGCACCGCGATCGAGACCGTGGTCAGCGGGTAGCGGATCACGGCGGCCAACGCCATCGGCGCGGTCGCGTCCTTGGTGAGCATCAGCAGCCGGTTGCGGTCGGTGTGGAAGACGAACAGCGGTGACCATTCGACGCTCGACGCCGAGTGGATGTGACGCAGCACCGCCCCCGGGACGTAGCGGATGCCGTACCCGCGGGCCCGGATCCGCCAGGACAGGTCGGTGTCCTCGTAGTAGAGGAAGAACGCGTCGTCGAACCAGCCGAGCTCGTGGCCGAGCGGCGAGCGGATCGCCATCCCGTTCCCGCAGGCGGTGAACACGTCCTCCGGCTGGTCGAACTGGCCGGCGTCGACCTGCTGGTAACCGCGGTCGGCACCGTAACCGTCGGTCAGGACGATGCCGCCGACGTTGTTGATGACGTCCACCCGCGGCGCCTCACCGCCGACGGTCAGCGACACCGTCGTCGACTCGGGGCCCACCGCGAGGTCCGCCCGCCCTCCGGCCGACGTGCCCGTCGGGCCGTCCCAGCTCAGGGTGACCTGTTTGCGCGATTCCGCCGCCCAGGTGAACCCGAGGGTGACCGGGCCGCCGTCGGGGATCGGCACGCACAGTTCGCCGTCCCCTCGGGTCCAGAAGTACGGCGAGCCGCTCGGTCCCTCGGCACCGTAGGTGAGTTTCTCCCAGAGCACCTCGCGCAGCGCCTCGCGCCCGTTCACCGTCACCGAGGACACCCGCACTCCCAGCTCGCGGGAGTCGTGCGGACCCGGGACGAAGGTCGGCGTGTGCAGCCTGATCCGCAGGAACCGGGGGAGGAAGACGACCTTGCCGGTGGTGGCGCCGAGATGCCGGCCGCCGGGCTCGTCGAACGGCGCCAGCAGCGCGGCGAGCCAGGTGGGCTCGGGGATCGCGTCGTTGTTCACCAGGACCGCGAAGGGCGTCGTGACCTGGCGCAGCGCCAGGTTGTTGCCGCCGGCGAAACCGAGGTTGCGCTCCGCGGGCACCACGTGTACCCAGGGGTATCGCTCGGCGAGCAGCTCCCGTGAGCCGTCGGACGAGGCGTTGTCGACTACCCAGGTTTGGTAGGCGAAATCCGCCTCCTGCTTGGCGATGCCGTCCAGGCAGGCCGGGAGGAGATGTGCGCCGTTCCAGTTGACGATCACGATGGTCGCCAGCGGCTCGGCGGTCTTCGACTCGGCGGCTGATCCCGCCGCCGGCCGGGTCGGGCGTTTCTCGCTCATCCGCGCAACCTCGCATCGTAGTCGACCTTGAGCAGTCCGTCCGCCTGCGCACCACCGACGCCGAACAGCTCCTCGAACCGGCGGGTGGTGACCGGGGCGCCGGTGGCGGCGTCCGAGACGTGCACCTTCACCGCGAAGGCGCCGAGCAGTTCGGGCAGGCGTGGTACCGAGAAGTCGACGATGTGGCGGCCCGGCCCGATGGCGAGCCCGCCGGGTGGCGTCTCCATCATCCAGATCGGTACCTCGCTCTGGCCGACGATGTAGGTGTGCAGGTACACGTGCTCGGGGGCACCCTCGGTGACGTCGAACTCGACGCTGACGGTGAGGGACTCGCCGGGGCCGTACTGCACGGTGGGCAGTCCGCCCGGCTTGTGGCTGAAGGTGACCGACTCCGGCCTGACCGTGGCGTACTGGTAGGAGACCGGTTCCCCCGCGGGCAGGCTGCCCAGCTTCTGCCGCAGCAGTTTGGTACCCACGGCCGGCGGGCCGTCGAAGAACAGCGACCCGGACTCCAGGACCAGGATGCGATCGCACATGTTCTCGATGAGGTCGAGGGAGTGCGTCACGAACAGGATCGTGCGGCCCTGCGCCCGGAATTCGGCGATCTTGGCCAGGCACTTGCGCTGGAACGCCTCGTCCCCGACGGCCAGGACCTCGTCGACGAGCAGCACGTCCGGGTCGACGTGCACGGCGACGGCGAAGCCGAGGCGGACGTACTGGCCCGACGAGTAGTGCTTGACATCATCGTCGATCTTGTGGCGCAGCTCGGAGAAGTCGACGATGGAGTCGAAGAGCTGATCGATCTCCCGTTTGGACAGCCCGAGCAGGGACGCGTTGAGGTAGACGTTGTCCCGGCCGGAAAGCTCGCCGTTGAACCCGGCACCGAGTTCGAGCAGCGAGGCGATCCGACCGTGCACCGCGACCCGTCCGTCCGTCGGGCGCAGGATCCCGGTGAGCACCTTGAGCAGCGTCGACTTGCCCGAGCCGTTCGCACCGGCGAGACCGACCGTCTGGCCTCGCCCGATCGTCACGTCGATGTCGCGCAGTGCCCAGAAGTCGTCCCCGGCGGGGCCGCCCCGACGGACGAACCGTTCCTTCAGACTGGTCGCCCGGTTGTGGTAGGAGACGAATTTCTTGCTCACTCCGGCGGCCTCGATCACCACGGGCGCCTCGCGCGCCGGGCCGGGTGGCGCGGCGGCCTCCCTGCCCTCGGGCGGGGCGGCGGGGCTCGGCGGGTACGCGGACGAGTGTCGGGCCACTACTGCTACTCCTTGCTGGCCGCCTGCGGACGTCCCATCATGATCGCACCGCGGTCGGCGTGCTGGCTCCCGGGGCCTTCGGCGGGCGACGAGGACAGGGCCGGTCCGCCACGGGCCGACTACAGATCCTCGGCGAAGTCCGCCTGCAGGGCGCGGAACACGTGCAGCCCCAGCCACAGCAGGACGAGGGAGATCACTCCGGCGACGGCGAGATGTTCCAGGTAGAACGTGTATCCCGGGTTCGCCAGGATGGGGGCGGAACCCGTCGAGTTACCCGGGGGTGGATCGTAGATCGCCCGCTGGAACGTGATGACCACGACGGCCATCGGGTTGAGCAGGTACACCCAGGTCAGGTCGGCCAACCTGTTCTGGATGAGGCCGAAGGCGTACACCATGGGATTCAGCCAGAACCAGGCGAGCAGCGCCACGTCGAGCAGATGGGCGGTGTCGCGGTAACGCACGTTGAGCGCGCTGACCAGCAGGGACAGCGCCACGGTGAAGGTGAGGGCGACGGCTCCGGCCGGGACGAGCAGCAGCAGCTCGGGGCCGAGCAGGCTGTAGCCGAGCGCGAGGATCACCACGAACAGGACCAGCAGCTGCAGCAGGAAGTGCACCGCGGCGAAGCCGACCGCCGACAGGGGGAGCACGGCGAGGGGAAAGCGGACTTTCTTGACGAGGTTCGCGTTCGCCACGACGCTGCCGCAGGACGCGGACACGCTGCCCGAGAAGGCGTTCCAGACGAGCAGCCCGGACATCAGGTAAATACCGAAGCGGGGGATTCCTGATTTCAGCACGATCTGGAACACGAAGGTATACACGACGAGAAGGAGCATCGGATTCGCCAGTGACCAGGCGAATCCCAGCGTCGATCCCTTGTATTTGATCTTGAGATCCTTGCGGATGAGATTGCGCAGCAGTTCCCAGCGCACCCTCGTCTGGGCCCGGCTGCGACGGGCCAGCCGACTCGAGTCCAGCGCGTGATAGTGCTCCGGCCCGGGCGGCCCGGGCGGCCCGGTCTCCGGCTCCGGGGCGGACGGAGCCATCGGCGCCCCCGCCGGCAGCGCGGCGTCAGCCAGATGTGACACGGCCCGCCCTCCCCGTCTCCCGAATGCGCGGGTACCGCTCGCCGCTATGGCGCGACTGGAGCTGCACCTGTCCGCTCCTCCTCGACACTTCGGCTCGACACTCCGGGGACCTGAACACTACCGAGACCGAGGCGTCCCTGGTTCGTCCCACGTCCAAGCGGGTTCCGCGACCCGGCCGGCCGTCTTTTCCGGCTACCGAGAGTATCGCCCTGCTTGTGGATGAATAATCAATGGTGTATAGGGTCGAACTGGCCCGCTTCTCGTCAGAATCGGACGGTACCGTGCCATCGCCGGGCGGGCGACGCCACCCACTCCGGTGGCCGACGGCCAGAGCACGGTTCATAGTATTGATCCGTCCATCTGGCTTCGGCCGGCCGAGGCCGCGCGGGAGAATCCCGACGCACGCCGGCCGTCGTGGCTGACCCGGCGGAGGCGGCCGTAACCGGCCGCATGGAGCGGTCGTAACCGGCCGCACGGAGAGGACGGTCGTGTTCACCGACGTCCGGCTACGCGAAGTGTGGTCGCACCTGGAGTCGGGCGGGGCACAGGCCCTGACTCTGGATGTCTTCGACACCCTCCTGTGGCGCATGGTGCCAGAGCCCGCCCATGCCTTCGTGCTGTTGGGCCGGCGGCTCGCGGACGCGGGCCACCTGCCCGCCAGCGTCTCCCCGGGCGAGTTCGCCCGGCTGCGGGTCCACGCCGAGCAGCTGGCCCGCCTGCACGCCAGGGCCACCCGCGGTACCCATGAGGTGCGGCTGGACGAGATCTGGCAGCTGCTGCTGCCGGCGCTGCCCGGTGCCCCCGGCGTCCAGGACCTCCTGGACGCCGAGGTCGCGGTCGAACGCGAGCTCTGCCGCGCCGACCTCGCCGTGGTGGAGCTCGCCGAGCTCGCCATGACGAAGCTCGGCCTGCCGGTCTACCTGCTGTCCGACACGTACTTCTCGGCCGGCCAGCTCGAACGGCTGCTGAACCGGCCGGAGCTGGCCGGCGTGCCCTTCACCCACATCTTCACCTCCTCCGACGCGGGGACGTCGAAGAGCGACGGGCTGTTCCAGCACATGCTCGCCGCGTCGAACCTGCAGCCGTCCCGGGTCGTGCACCTTGGCGACCACCCCGTCGCCGACGTCGAGGGCGCCCGCGAGCACGGGCTTGTCGCCATCCATTACCCGAAGTACTCCGGGGCGCTGGAGCAGACCCTCGAGCTCGAGGGTCTGCGTAAGGCGCCGAGCGACGACCTCCCGATCGACCCGGTGGACGGCGACTACGGGATGACCGCGTTGCGGGCCCGGTCACTGCACCGTGCCGACGCCCTCGCGGTCCCCGCGGGGCTGCGCCGGTACTGGGAGGCCGGCGCGACGGTCTTCGGGCCGGTCTTCACCGGTTTCGCGGAGTGGGCCGTGGAACGGGCCCGTGACTTCGGCGCCGACCACATCCACTGCCTGATGCGGGAGGGTGACTTCCTTTCCCGCCTGCTCGTCGGTCCCGGCGAGGATGTCGGGGTCACCATTTCGACGCTGTGGGCGTCGCGGCAGGTGTGCGCGCTGGCCAACGTCTTCGAGGGCAACCCCGAGGAGCTCAGGAGCTTCCTGGTCCGTCGGCACGCGCCGAGTGTGGGGCAGCTGCTGCGCCAGCTCGGGGTCCGGCTGGAGAACGTCGCCGGCATCTCGGCGCTGGCCGACCGCCGCCTCGACGTGCCCGGCCTGCTCGACGACACCCTCGAGGCGCTCTGTTCCGATGAGCGGATCCGCAGCGAGATCGTGCTGACCGCGTCCCGCCTGCGTGAGCGTTACGTGCGCTACCTCGACAGCCAGCTACCCGAGAGCGGCCGGGTCGTCTTCCTCGACCTGGGCTGGGGCGGGACCATCCAGGCGCTGCTCACCCGGCTGCTCGCCTCCACCGGCCGCGGGCTGGACATCCTCGGCCTGTACCTGGCTACGAACCAGGCGGCGATGACGCACCGGTTGGCCGGTCTGGAGCTGGAGGGATATCTTGCGACAAGCGGTCAGCCCGAGACCCTGGCGAACCAGCTCATGCGTAGCCCCGAGGTACTCGAGCAGCTCTGCATGCCCGACGTCGGGTCACTGGTCTCCTTCGACGAGATGGGTAATCCGGTGCTCAGCATCGACCGGACCTCGCGGACGCAGGTCGCCCAGCGAGCCGCCGTCCAGGACGGCGTCCTGGCCTTCCAGCGGGAATGGCTGCGTTACCGGCGCTCGGAGACCCCGATGCCGTCGCTGGCCTGCGCCGGGGCGCGCCAGGCGGGGCTGCGGACGTTGACCCGCTTCGTCGCCCGGCCGACCGCGGTGGAGGCCGCGGCCTTCGGTGCCTGGGCGCACGACGACAACTTCGGCTCCGACGCCACCGAGGGCCTGCTGCCGCCGGAGCTGGTCCGCCGGATGCCGTACCTCACCCCGGCCGACATCGACCGGATCTCCATGCGTGAGCTCTACTGGCCCGCCGGGGTGGCCGGGGTCGCGAACCGGCCGCTGGCGGTGATCAGCGGGCTGGCCGCCGCCGCGGGCATCCCGCCGGAGGAGGTCTCGCCCGAGGCCGCCGCGGGGCCCGTGGAGGTCTACATCGACACGGGCGGGGACTTCGTCAATGGTCCGAAGGAGACGGCGGTCACCCGGTCGGCCCGCGACGGCCTGTCGATCGTCCGGCTCAGCCTGGAGGCGGTCGGGGCACGCCGGATCCGCATCGACCCGGCGGGTCGGCGCGGTCTGCTCCGCCTGGACTGGCTGACGCTGTCCTTTCATATCAACAACACCCCAGAGCCGGACAAGATAACCATCACCTCGCTGGACGATCCCGCCCAGCGGCTCGCACTCCTCGGCGGCCGGCTGCTCCAGCCGAACCTCGTGGAGATCACCGGGGACGACCCACAGTTCGTCTACACGATCGACCTCGCCACGCAGCCGCAGCTCGCCGGGGTCTACGCCCTCGACGTCGAGCTGGCGTTCGGCTGGATGGGCATCTGGGGTGATCCGCTGGCTCTGCCCGCGGCGGAGCCCGCCCGCGACGGTCTGCCGCTGCGGGCGGCCCGCAAGATCCGGCGCGAGCTCGGGGGACCGCGGTGACGGACCGCCCGGACTCAGAGCGCAGCGAGGTTCGGGACAGTTTCGCCGAGCTCGCCGCCGTCGCCGCCGGAATGGACGCCGGAACGGACCTCGAGGCCCGACCGGGCACCGGACCAGGCACCCGACCGGGCACCGGACCAGGCACGGCGCTCACCCGGCAGGGCGATCACGCCGTCGAGGTCGGGGACGCCGCCGAACCCACGCTGGCGCCCCTGCTCCTGCACTCCCTGTCCGATCTGCGCGAGATCTGGGTGCCGCTGCTGGAGGCGTCCGGGGCGCGCAGCATCGCGGAGATCGGTTCCGAGAGCGGGGTCACCACCTCGCTCCTCGTCGACCTGCTGCGCCGTGGCGGTGGCGGGCGGTTAGTGGTCATCGATCCCGAGCCCGGGGTGTCGCCGGCCTCCGGCGGGGGCCTCGACGTGCACGTGATCCGGGGGCACAGCCCGCAGGCGCTCGACGGCCACGCGCCGACCGACGCCTACCTCATCGACGGGGACCACAACTACGCCACCGTGCACGGCGAGCTCACCGAGATCGACCGCGCGGTCACCTTGTTCGGCCGGTCCTACTTTCCCCTGGTGATCCTGCACGACGTCGGCTGGCCGGCCGGCCGGCGCGACCAGTACTACAACCCCGACCGCATTCCCGAGGACGCCCGGCAGCCGCACTCGTGGGACGTCGGTGTCGAGATCGACAACAGGGAGACGGTTCCCGGGGGATTTCGGGGCATGGGAGCCTTCGCCTGGGCGCTGACCGAGGGCGGTCCGCGTAACGGGGTGCGCACGGCCGTCGAGGACTTCGTCGCCGACCACCCCGACCTGCGTTTCTTCACCGTGGCACCGATCTTCGGGTTGGGCGTGGTGATCGACCGGCGGGCTCCCTGGGCGCGTCGCGTCGCCGACCTGCTCACTCCGTGGGTGTCCAACCGGTTACTTTCCCGCCTGGAACGCAACCGCATCGACCTCTACCTGCACGTCCTGCGGTTGCAGGACACCGCGGCCGCGGTCGCCCGGGCGCGGCAGCGGGAGTGGGCGCGCCTGGACGACGAGCGCAGCCGGCTCGCGGCGATCGAGCTTGAGCACCTGCACCGCATCGCCCAGCTCGAGCAGGAGGTCGCCGAGCTCCGCCGGCACGAGCAGGAACGCGAGGAGCGGTGGGCCCAGAGCCACTGGGCGGCCGCGGACGTCGACGAGCCCAAGCTGATGCAGGTCGCGCGGATCGCGAACTCGGTGCTGCGGTCCCGGCTGAGCACCACCGGACAGGACCGCCTGGCGAGGGTGCAGACGCGGATCGCCGAGAGCGGTGTCGCGGGTCGTGGCGCCCTGCCCGCTCTGCGGCGCCGCTCGGCCGCCCCGGCGCCACCCCCGCCGGCAGCGCCGCCGGGCACGCGGCGACCGCCGTGGGACCGGACCTCGGACCGGACCTCGGGTGGTCAGCAGACCGGTTGGTAGGGCACGTCCGAGATGTGGCGCTGCCATTCGGCATCGGTGATCTGCTTCGACGGGTCGGCGCACGCGGCGGCGATCAGGTCGGCGTCACCGATCCGGCTGATGCGCACGGTGTAGTCGTCGCTTGCCGTGGCGATGCCCTGGCTGTCCGGTGTCCACGCCAGGGCCTGGACCCAGTCCCCGTGCCCGGTGATGGTGCCGATCGCCGGCGGCCGGCCCGGTTCGGTGACATCCCACAGGTGCACCGTGGTGTCCCAGCCCGCGGTGGCCAGGGTCCTGCCGTCCGGGCTGAACGCCACGTCGAACACCCATTTCTCGTCGGCAGGGAAGGAGGCGGTGGCCGCCGGCCGGGACGGGTTGGTGATGTCCCAGATTCGGGCCGTACCGTCATAGGCGCCCGTGGCGAGGCGCCGGCCGTCCGGGCTGAAGGCGACCGCCCACACGTAGTCGGTGTGCGCGGTGATGGCCGTGAGCGGTCGCGGCCGGCGCGGATCGGTGACGTCCCACAGCCGGGCCGTCCGGTCGGCGCTGGCGGTCGCCAACAGGTGACCGTTCGGGCTGAACGCGACCTCGTTCACCCAACTGGTGTGGCGGTCGAGCACGGACAGTTGACTGGGGCGGCGCGGATCGGTGACGTCCCACAGCCGGGCCGTGTTGTCATAGCCCGAGGTGGCGAGTAGCTTCCCGTCCGGGCTGAACGCGGCGTCGAGCACCCAGCCGTTGTGCCCGAGGATGACGGAGAGTTCGACGGGGCGGCGCGGATCGCTGAGGTTCCACAGGATCACCGATCGGTCGTAGCTGACCGTGGCGAGCAGCCGTCCGTCCGGGCTGAACGCCGCGTCGAGCGTCCACGAGGTGTGCCTGGCCAGGGTGGCGAGCTTCACCGGATGGGAACGCGCGGAGATGTCCCACAGCTGGACGAGGTTGTCGGCACCGGTCGAGGCCAGCAGGCGCCCGTCCCGGCTGATGTCCATACCGAGCGCCGACTGCGTGTGCCCGTCGAGCACCGTCGCCGTCGCGGCGGCGAAGGAGGTGCGCAGCCCGGCGCGGGCCTCCCACACCGGGCTGATGCGGTAGGCCGCCAGGGACAGCCGGGCGGCCAGGTCCGCATCAGAGCTGCGGACGGCCTCGGCGGCCAGAGCGACGCGAGCGGCCGTCTCCTCCCGGCTCGGCCGCCGGTCACTGCCGGTGGTGAGCGCGAATGGCATGAGGGCCGCGATGAGCAGGACCGCGAGGACCGGGGCGGCCAGCAGCGCGACGCGGCGCCAGTTCCACCGGCCGCGGTCCCGTGCCGACGGGTCGACGGGCGGCCCGGCGCCGACCGGCTCGCCCGAGGCAGACCCGCCCGGATCAGGGTCGACGGGCGTGAAGCCCCGGTTCGCCCTGCCTCCGGTCGCCGCTAGCCCGGTGGGTTCGTCCCCGGTCTCGTCACGACCCGCGCCGGGCGGTCCCTCCAACTCGGCCTCGGTGGGCGGATCCGATCTCTGTCCGGGCGCGGAGCGGTCCGGGTCGGTCCGTTGCGGGGGCGCGGGCATCGATGCCCCGGCACGGATGACGCGGGTCACCTCCGGGTCGGGATGCGTGGTCGGGCCCATTCCGACCAGACGCAGGAACAGTTCCTGGGCACTCGGCCGGGTGGCCGGGTCCTTGCGCATGGCCTCTTCGACGATCGGCCGCAGGGCTGGAGCGAGACCGTCGAGCAGTGGTTCGCGGTGTACAACGCGGTAGAGCTGCACCGGCGTCGGCCCGTCCCCGAAGGGGAAGGAGCCGGTGCCCGCATAGGTCACCAGGCCACCCCATGCGAAGACGTCCGCCGCCGCCGTCACCGGCTCGCCGTTGGCCTGCTCCGGGGCCATGAACGCCGGTGTACCGATCCGCTGGATCTCCTGGCTGAGCATCGTCGGGGCGTCCAGCGCCCGGGCGATGCCGAAGTCGATGACGCGGGGGCCCAAGGCTGAGAGCAGCACGTTGGACGGCTTGAGATCACGGTGTACGAGGCCGGCGCCGTGGATGGCGGTCAGCGCCGCGGCCACGCTGACCGCGACGCGCTCCAGGTCGGCCGACCGCAGTGGGCCGGCCGCGGCCACCGTCTGGGCGAGGGTGAGGCCGTCGATGTACTCGGTGATGAGGTAGGGCCGCCCGCCCGGCGGATCGACGACATCGAGTACCTCGGCGGTGCAGAAGCGGGCGACCCGGCGCGCGATGTCGGCCTCCCGGCGGAACCGGGCCCGGAACTCGGGCACCCGGGCCAGGTCAGGTCGAATGACCTTGACCGCGACGAGCCGGCCGGCGTACTCGGCGACGTCCGGCCTGCCCCGCCCGAGGAAGACGGTCCCC